>JAYSPO010000371.1:0-9272 GCA_043722015.1 Candidatus Kuenenia sp.
CGACTCGTGTTCACGAAGACTCTTGGCTCATATGAACGCACTGCGAAACAGTTTGAAACGGACACCGCGGTGTTGAATCGACTTGATGCGCTGGTGGAAGTCGGGTGAATCAGCGAACGGATCCGCTATCGTGGATGTTTAACGGTCACCATGCGCTGGCTCATTCGGTCCTCCACAAGGACTTGGCCAGACTTACTGTGTAGTTGACCAGGGAGCAGGCAATCTGACCGGTGTCGGTCAGTTGCCGAAAGGCAGTTTCTCACTCAGTTCGGTTAGTCCTGAATCAGTAACGACCGTTGAATATTTGCCATCCAAGTGATCGACCGAACCGGATTCCGGCGCTCGCGAGCTTTGCAGGAAAACGTGCTTGGATCGCCGTCAATTCGATAACAACTATGGGACGTTTCGCCAAATACTTCGCAGCGTGGGTCGATGTGACCGGAGCAGTGAACGGCTGGCCGGAAAGTCGCGTCGGACGGTCTCACCGGAGCGGGATCGCAGGTAACTTCGGAGGATCCAGTGTGTCGAACCGAACCGTCCATCGTCCCGACGATTCTGACTCAGGACACGCCCACCTGAGTGGTTTCGAATGGAATCGATTCTCGCGATGTGGACGACCACCTTCGCAGCACATTGGAAGGGCATCTGTCATCCTTTCGACGGCGTCGTTGGTTGCCTTTCGATTCCTCGGAGATCAGAGTAAAAGCAGCTTGGGCTGGTCAGGCCAAATTAGGTTCGAGCTGGCAGTTTAACCAGCGTCAGCAGCTTCAATTCGCCCGACTACCAGCGATGTCACTGTCAGTAAAAATGGCTGTAAGCCATGGACGGTGAAGTGACCGGATTCCGAAGACATTGTCCTGAAACCATCCTGGTTGTGTGAGAACGCCTGTTGCGACGATCGCGGCTCATCTCCTTATGACGCACATGATCACGCGTTAACTTTCGCCGTCAAACGCATCGACATCAGAGCAATCATGGCTTTTCCCGACTACAATCGCCGCCATGAATGACGTTACGAAAATCCTGACGGCCATGGAACGTGGTGATCACAACGCGGCGGATCAATTGTTGCCGTTAGTTTATCAGGAACTGCGCAAGCTCGCCGCCGCGAAACTTGCGAAAGAGAAGCCGGGACAAACACTGCAGCCGACGATGCTGGTGCATGAAGCGTATTTGCGGCTGGTGGATGTGGACCTGCCGCAGCCATGGAATGGCCGGGGACACTTTTTTGCGGCGGCCGCTGAAGCGATGCGGCGGATTCTGATCGAGAACGCTCGCCGCAAACAGAGCCAGAAGCGGACTGGGGTGATTGAGCACGCTGATCTGGATCAGATTGCCGCCGCGGCTGCCAGCCGAAACCAGGATCTCCTTGTGCTGGACGAGGTACTGACCGAATTCGAGCGCACCTGGCCGGAGAAAGCGAAACTGGTCAAACTGAGATATTTTGCGGGCTTAACAGTGAATGAGGCTGCTGAGGCATTGAGTATCTCCGTTCGAACCGCTGAAAGAGACTGGACTTACGCCAAAGCGTGGCTCCTGCAAGCTGTCCGGGAACGGAGCTGAAGGACGCCTCGAAGACCACAAAAGAAGACTTTCGCAAAAATTTAAAGAAATATGTGGCGGGTCCTGGCGTGTTTTTTCGCACTGTCTGGCAGGTGCACAGATTTCCAATCTCTGGAGAGTTAATCGATGGACGAACAAAGTATTTTTCTCGCAGCGCTCGAGAAAGAAACGCGGGAAGCACGAGCCCAATGGCTGGCAGAGGCCTGCGGAACCGACCACGCATTGAAGGCCCGCATCGAGGCTTTGATCGAAAGGCATCAGGAATCCAGCCGCTTCCTGGAACAGGTCCCTGCTGAGTTCGAGGCCACGATCATTCCGGATAACTCCAATCAGGATCGTGCAAGAGCGTTACAGGCCGGTCTGGCCGCCGCTTTCGAACAGGACCAGTCTGTGGTCATCAGCAGCCTTGGCCACAGTATACTGAAGAGCCTCGGTCAGTCGATTCATGTGCCCCGCGTCGCGTTGCGAGAATCGAAAGCCGAAGGCCACGACCCGATCGTGCGGCCTAATTCGGCGGAGATGCCGAAGCGGGATTCGGACAGTCGGTATCAGTTGCAGGGTGAGATCGCCCGGGGAGGAATGGGGGCGATTCTCAAGGGGCGCGACACGGACCTGGGACGCGATCTGGCGATCAAGGTGCTGCTCGACCAGCACAAGGACAAGCCGGAGGTCGTGCAGCGGTTTATCGAGGAAGCGCAGATCGGCGGGCAGTTGCAGCATCCCGGGATCGCTCCGATTTACGAGCTGGGGCAGTTCGCCGACAAGCGGCCGTTCTTCGCCATGAAACTGGTCAAGGGGGAGACGCTGTCGAAGCTGCTGGCTGATCGCGAGGACTCCGCCACCGACCGTGGCCGGTTCATCGGCATCTTTGAACAGATCTGTCAGACGATGGCCTACGCACACAGTCGCGGCGTGATCCATCGCGATCTGAAACCCGCCAACATCATGGTCGGGGCGTTTGGCGAAGTGCAGGTGATGGACTGGGGGCTGGCCAAAGTGCTGCCGACCGGTGGCGTCGCCGACGAGAAGAAGGCGTACGACAAACAGAAGGACCAGAGCATTATCCAGACGTTACGTAGCCAGGTGGGCAGCGACGCACCGGGGCAATTCGGCACATATGGCACGCAGACGCAGATGGGCAGCGTGATGGGGACGCCTGCCTATATGCCGCCGGAGCAGGCGCTGGGTGAGATCGACAACCTGGATGAGCGGGCCGACGTGTTCGGTCTGGGGGCAATCCTGTGTGAAATCCTCACCGGCAAACCGCCATATGTCGCAGACGACGGGACGCGCGTATTTCGCATGGCGTCTCGCGGCAAACTGGAGGACTGCTTCCAGCGTCTCGAATCATGCGGAGCTGACAACGACCTTGTCGCAGTGACGAAGCACTGCCTGGAACTCGAACCAACGGATCGACCGCGTAATGCCGGAGTTCTGGCCGAGTGTGTGACCGAGTATTTGGAATCGGTCGAAACACGGTTGCGGGAAGCTGAAGTACAACGCGCCGCTGAGGCGGCACGAGCAGACGCTGAGGCGGCTCAAGCCAATGCCGAACGACGGCGAGCCGAAGCCGAGTCGGCACGAGCCAGCGAGGAAAGTAAACGCCGACAAACGAGTCTCGCACTGGCGGCATCGGTGCTGTTGCTCATCAGTTTGGGCAGCGGCGGCTGGCTCTACATGGAGCGGCAGGAAGCGAACCGACAGACCGCAGAGGCGAATGTCCAACGACAACACGCTGCGGATCTGCAAGCCATCGCGGATGAGCGTGACGAGCAGCGAAAGGTTGCTGAGTTGGCCCGCAGCGTCGCGGAAGCGGCTCGGCAGCAGGCCGATGCGGAGAAGATTCGTTCGATCAACATGCTGGCGGATATGCAGACCGAACGTGGGCTACTGGCCGGACGCGAGGGGCAGTCGGCGACGGCCGCATTGTGGTTCGCGAATGCTGCGGCACTCACTCCGCACGATCTCGATCGACAGCGGGCCAACCACCTCCGCGCCTCAAGCTGGTTGAACGAGGCAATGACTCCCGCGGCGTTGCTCAAATTGCCGGATGGCGAATCACGCCGGCTTGAGTTTCAACCCAACGGATCGCTGTTGCTGACTGTCAACGGGCCCACCCTGCAAGTCTGGGACTGGCGAAACGAATTTGTGTTGCCGTGGAGCGAAGCGCTGGCGGATGTGACGGATGCCGTCTGGTCGCCCGATGGAAAACAAATTGCGGTCGGGTTCGGGACGGCGGACGTGCGGATCTTTGATCCAATCTCAGGAAATGAACGGAAACAGTTCCGACACTCTGAACGAGTCGCGGTGATCGAGTGGTCGCCGAGTGGAACGCGCCTGGCCGTTGGCGGACTGCATGCCCAAGTCTGGAACGTTGCTGACGAGCCGGTGCGGGAGTCGGACTGGTTGCATCCAACGACGATTTTCGGACTGCGATTCAATCGCGCGGAGACTCGATTGGTGACTGCCTGTGAAGATGACTTCGCGCGGGTGTTCGCGGTTGGGGATGCGTCCCTGCCGTCGCCGCTTTACGCCCCCGTCGAACATGTGCCTATGGGCAGATCCTCACTTGAGAGCCCTTTCTTTTTTGATGAGGACCGTCGATTGGCAGTGAGCCGGAATTCGAAAATGGCGGTGTTGCACGACGCGACAACGGGCCAGCCAGTGACTCCCGGCTGGGCGACGAGCTCTGAAACAGGATATCGAGGCGTTGCGTTGAGTCCTGATGGTCGCTGGGTGGTAGTTGCAGATGGCCAAAGTGCAATCCTGCTGGGGGCCGATGCCCGGAGAATCGAATTGAAGCACAGTAACTACGTCATAGACGTCACTTTCGCGAAGGACAATCAAACTGTGTTGACGACCTGCTGGGACGGGGTTGCTCGCCGATGGCCGCTGCAGGAATTGCCCGGCGACGGTATATCAGTTGGTTCTCCGGATACGCTTCCCCAGCAGACAACTTTCGTCATGAGTGCCATTTCGCCGGATGGCTCAATGGTGGCAATCTCGGCCAGTCGGCAGATTGTGATCTGGGAGCGATCGCAGCCTCAGTTGGTCGCGGGCCGGATCGCCTCGCCTGATAGATTCTGGAAGCCGAGGCCTGGTTTTGACGGTCAGATTGTCACGCCTGGAGTTCTGCACGGAAGTTCGCATATATCGGTAGCGAGCGGTGGCACGTTGCAACTGGCACGCATGGCAGATGGGCAACGGTCTGGACCGCCGATCACACTCGATGGCTTATTGGTCGATTCATGTCTCTGCGCCGATCACCGGTCGGTCGCTGCCGTCACGGTGAATGGGACGACCGGCAGCCTGGGTATCTTTGATGTCGCGTCTGGCGCCCCCATCATTCCGCTAATCGCATTGCCCGATGTGCCGATCAGCGTCGCCGCACGACCGGGGCAACCGCAGGTCGCCGTGTTGTGCAAAAACGGGTCGCTGCTTGTCATTGACACGCAGCAGGGAACGACCAGATTCGACCTCAATCATGACGGCTGGTCCGGCGAGCATTTGACTTCACGAGTCAACTGGTCGCCAAATGGGGCGACGCTGCTCACGGTCACTCCCCAGTCTCTGCTGTTTGTCCGGGATGCTCAGACCGGCAAGTTGCGATTTCCGGTACTCCAGCCGGTTTTGCAAGGTGGTCCGTGCCGGGCGATCGCGTTCTCCGAAGACAGTCGTCTGCTGGCCACGGCGGTCTGCGGCCGGAACATGGTGCAGGTGTGGGATCTGACGACAGGCGAAAAGGTCGGCCGGCAGATGCCGCATTCCGGTGATCATTACGGCATATACTCGGTCGCGTTCAGCCCGGATGGACGACAGATTCTGACTGGTCACACAGATGGGAACGCCCGGTTGTGGGATTGGATGACCGGGCAGGTTGTCGGCCCCCCGTTGAAGCATCCCGAAGAAGTGTTCGATGCTCAGTTCACCCCCGATGGCCGGCATGTTGTCACGGCAGTGCGACACTATCCGCCGCAGGTGTGGGATGTCGCCACGCGGAAGTTGGCCGTCCCACTCCCGCAAAGCGTCCCGGCCGGAGGCGAAGCTGAATCACTGGCAGTCGCAGGGGACCGAGTCGTCGTATCGGCGGGGAATCAGTTCACGGTGCTCGACCTGTCACTGCTGCGTCAGGAGCCGACCCACGAACTAACAATACTGCTGACACAGGCTGAACTGGCAACGAACCAGAAGTTGCAACTCGGGGAACTGGTTCGGCTCGAGCAGGAAGAATGGACAGTGCGGTGGGAGCAATGGGTCGCCGCCCGGCAGACTCCCGAATAGCCCGCCCAAACGCTCGCCAGCAAATTCGATGAGGCTCAATCGGAGTCGGCACGCCGCGTCGTTGCCAAACGCGCCATTCGGTTCAACCTGACTGAAGGGCTGCAAATGTTGCGACCGGATGATCCTCACTTGCAGATCGCTCTCGACCAGGAACTTTCGCGCGCCGGTCGCCAGGCGGAACTGCAACAGATCTTGCCGAAGGCCATCGCGACCGTCCAGAAGGCGTTGCAGACAACGCCCACAGATGGCGATCTGCAACGCCTTCTGGCCAACCTGCTGCTTGAGCAATTGCCGCTACTTGCCGCGGCGTACATCGCCACCGAGCAATGGGAGCTGGCCAAGGCGGACTGGCTGCGGGCGATCGAATCGAAACCCGATCTGGCTCAGACAGCTTATGACCGTTTCACGTGGGCCCAGCGCTGGAGCGAAGCCACCATATTTGGCTCGGTGTTGATGAAACAAAAGCCTGCAGACTCGTATTTGTGGGTTCGGGTTCCGCCGATCTTCGTTCTGTCGCAGAACGACGCGGCGTACCGCAGTTTCTGCCAGGGAGTCGTGGAGAATTATCGCAAAGCTCCTACCGGGATAGCGGCGGATCGCGTGGTCAAAGGTTGC
The DNA here is from genome assembly GCA_043722015.1 of Candidatus Kuenenia sp. Lineage (GTDB taxonomy): Bacteria > Planctomycetota > Planctomycetia > Planctomycetales > Planctomycetaceae > SXXK01. Next base: position 6,460 of record JAYSPO010000371.1, read on the forward strand.
TTGTTACGGCCGGGAGCAATCGACCTGACTGAACTTCCCGGCGATCTGCTCGCCCAGTCGCTGAACGACGGGACCGTTCCTGCAGGATTTCGTTCCTGGGGTTGGGGGACCCTGGCTCTGCTGGCGTACCGCAACGGCGATGCCGAATCCGCCCTGAAGCACATCACTCAATCGGAACAAACCAAACCCATCGATCCTGCCCACGCCTTGAACCTCGCCGTTCTGGCACTGGCTCAGCATCAACTGCAGCATCCCGATGAAGCCCGAAAGGCACTCGACGAAGCCTCGCAGGTCATTCAGCGCCTGCAAGCCATCGACAAGAACCACCACGACCTGCTGATCGCTGAAATCCTTTCCCAGGGCGCCGAAGCGTCTATGAAGGAGAAAGAGCAACCGAAAGAGTCAGACAGCGAAGAGAAACAGCTCGCGTTGTGTTATTAAATCGACAGCACGTTCTGCACATGTTCCAGCGACGCCTCAGGCGGGCCGGAATCCAATTGATTTGAGAAATCTGGAAGCAGATACTCCGACTTCGTAACTTCCTCAGGACTAACCGTCATGAGTTAGATGAGATTTCGTTTTTACTCTACTCCGATGATGTCGCTCGACCCCCGAAACAGCACTTCATACGCTGCTCCGGCGGTCACGACCGACGGGGGAAACGAAGTCGGCTTAACTGCTCCGGTCCGACACGCCGATGCAGCCAACGATTTGATTTGCGACGGCTCGCCTCGCCGTGAAATAGCGCAGTCGAAATGTTCACAATTACCCGTTGACGAAGCGGCCAGTGTGATCGCGAAGTCGGCATGAAACCGCTCCAATCCAAATCACTCAGGAGGGCGTGTCATTGGTCAGACTGGTGATACCTTTTCACGCGTCGGTTCGCCAAACCGACTCGCTGTAACCAGCATACGGCATTTTCTATACCTCAGGCATGTTGACCTCGTGGCGGTCATTCAACACGTCAGAACTTTGGTCAACAGCGATATTCAGACGCGGACGCCGCTTCGGTCGATTCACTTTGAACGGTCTCTGCTGATAACTTACTTGTCAGTCGTTTCTGGCACATCGTTGCGCATTTTTCCGGACCGAACCTGATGTTTCGATTCTGTCCTAACCGCGAATTGCCACCGTATTCGTACGTTCCTGGACGCTTCCCCCATCCCATCAGCGATCCGAACGGACACAGCTACAAACTGAACGAGATTCCGAACGAACGAGAACCTTCGAGTTTGTGCCGTCCGATTGGCCTCGCCTTGGCGTGGCAGAAATCGCACGACTATCTCTTCGGGATCGATCTTTTCAATCACGGATTTTACTGGGAAGCGCACGAGACGTGGGAGCAACTTTGGATTCGGTTTGGGCGATCCGGTCGCGATGCGGATTTTCTTAAGGGCCTGATCAAACTGGCCGCCGCCGGAGTGAAGGCCCGCGAAGGCCGCCCGGTGGGTATTCAGCGACATGCGTGTCGAGCTCGTGACCTGTTTCGACTGGTGTTGGAAAAGACAACAGAGAACCCGCCCCCTATCCACTTTGGAGGCATGGATCTTCAATCGCTATGCGAAGCCGCCGAAACGATTGCGGCGAAAGCAATCAGCATTGCCTGTCAGTCAGGCGAACTTGCGGCGTTACCGTTGACTCTCTTTCCCAGAGACTTCAAGTCCGAGGATTTGCATCAGAACAGTAGCATCCTGCCGGGGTCGCCACGAACAATAATGATCTCCCAAACTGAACGTCGCGAGCCGTGACATTAGCGTGTAAGCGTGCTCAGTTCAGATCTCATCTGACCGCCAGACCAAACAAAGTTTGGCGAGACTTAGGCGCGTTGGTCGATGCCAGACCGACGCGTCCAACGATCTGATTGGTGAGGGCTAGCTTCCGTCAGACTGCGCAGTCGAGATGACGACAATTACAGTTTGTCGACGCTGCGGGCCGAACGTGACTGCGGCGTGCAACGGCTCCAGTCCAAACCACTCAGGAGGGCGTGTCCTGAGTCCGCAAGTGGTTTGCGTTGTGTTGCGGCAGTGATCGGCACGTGGCACGCCCCACTGTCAACAATTTGCTTCCAGTTCGCTGTCGCTGGAATTCCGGCATGTTCTTGATCTGAACTGCTGTGGCCCGGACGAAGCAATCCCACATCTGGATCAGGAAGTGGCCGCATTGCTGCTGGGGTTGGCTCCAACTATGCCTCTGCCAGTTATCTGAGCGACTTGCTTCGAATGATGTGGGCAAACAGTGAAAGGCATTGAGCAACGGTTGGCCAAACAAAGACAGCCTGCAAGACTTGAAGATCCTGCAGGCTGTATCGATTTCAATACCGGGAGAAATAAACAATTTGGGACGTTTCGGTACAAGAGAAGTAACCCAAATCTGCACCATCCCGGCGGACTCAGGATACGGCATGGCAAACAGGATGTCCACTCGCCATACCGCACCATTCACAGTTGCCGATATTGTTTTCGCAGAACTTCGATCGCTGGGAGCTCAACGTCCTTTTCAGGATCGTTGCTGACGCCCGTTTTGATGTCTCGAATCATGTTCAGCAGCTTTTCGGACCATCCAGACAGCAGATGTGTCCGGTCGTCACCCGGTCGCAACTGACTCTGTCCGTGTCCGCTCAGATTGACCGAGTAAACAAAGCAGCTCTTATTAACCGCCTGTCGGTAACGATCAACCATCGACTGCATCGTGGCTTTCCGGCCGAAATACGTCTCCAGGTTGACTCCACAGTTCTTCGCCGTCCCGTCATCACCCTGAGTGTAACAGCACAGGTCGGACAGGAAGATCATGCGATCGACATGAACCTTCCGTTT
>JAYSPO010000372.1:0-6877 GCA_043722015.1 Candidatus Kuenenia sp.
GGGTATCACTCGACCGAATCGCCGGTCATTTAGGAATCACGGTTGCTGAGTTGAGACACGCGCTCGAGTTGCCACCGTTGCAGCATCAACCAGTCGCAGCTGACCTGCCACAAAGCCCAAGGTAGCGAGTGGTCGCACATTGCAGCAATCGAAAATCGCGGAGAGACACCGCCATGGCAGTACACGGCCGTCACCAGAGCACAATCAAAACTCATCTACTTCACAAAGGATTAAGCAGTGGCTGATGAAGACAATGAAGTGGTGTACGTAGACCCTCGCAGGGACGATCTGTCGATCCCGTACAACTTCGCCCCTCGCGAGATCACTGATCTGAAACGGTGGATGAATTGGAAGTATTCTGAGACTGGGACAAAAATCCCGATACGTCTCGGCAGATGGCCCGGAAGCTCGACCTCACTCGAGCGCGGAAGAAAATCGCGCGGTGCGTGAAGAAGTTCGGCGAAGATGGCGACAAGCAGCAGATGGAAGTCTATGACCATGCCCGGTTCTGGACGATCACTGGCGACGTCTGGGCCGGGAACCGCGAGATCGGCGACGGCCAGGCAGCTGTCGATTGGCTTTGCGACGAATACCTGTCCGGCGGCGCTGAAGAGAAAGTCGGGACTGTCAAGCACGAAGCGGTCACGTACCGGGCTCCCAGCCCCGGCTTATCGTCGCTGATCGACCGGGCCAACGGATACGTGTCCGAGTGCAAACCGGTGGCCAAAGGTGGACTTCGAAACGCCGCGTTCAGCATTTCCGGCCATCTGCACGCGATGACTGATGAACTCAACCAGCGGCTCACCGATCAGGAAGTCGAATACCTACTGCGGGACTGGAACGCGAAGAATGTTGACAAACTTCGCAACGAAGAACTGGCCGAGGCATCGCGCAACGGGCGGACGAACGGGACGCCTCGGGCCAATAAAGCCCCGAAGGAGAAGATCCGGCTTCCGGAGGTTCGGTTGCCGAAGATCCCGGCGCCAGGTACTGCAGCTGCAGTCACACCGCACGTAGCTATTAATCGGAGTGTGACAGGCGTCGAGGCCGGGACGAACGGGACAACCGGGACAGAAATCGGGACAACCGACACAAAAAGGCAGAAAACAGGGGAAATCGTATCTGAAGCCATCGCGCCAGTGGCAACCGGGACAGAAATCGGGACAACAACCGGACAAGTATCCGGACATTCTGTCAAGATCCCTGAAAAACCGCCTGAAGTTGCCAATGATCCGGACATCGAACGGACATCGTCCCGATCATCCAGTCCGTCCCGAAAGCGTCCACAGTCCGTCCCGAAAGCGTCCCGTCCGTCCCGTCCGTCGAAGCCGGAATTCCGGCAACGGACCAGCAACCGACCGGCAATCTGACGTCGAAACCAAAGGAAAAGCCAAAAAAAAATGGGAAGAGCACGACACCAGTGGCCCTCGGTGCTTTCCCGATCGACGTCGATGCCTTGCCAGGGTTCCTCGGTGAAGTCTGCCGGTACAACCTTGCCACAGCACTGTATCCGCTCCCCGAGCTGGCCCTCGCTGCTGCTCTCACCTTGCTGGGGACGCTCACTGGCGGCAAAGTGGTCTGCAAAAAGCTGCGAACGAACCTGATGATTATCGGGCTGGCCCCGTCGGGCGCTGGAAAGGATCACGGCCGAGTCATCAACCGCGAAGTCCTGCGAGGCTGCGGTGCTGCTGAAACGGTCGGTTCGGAACGAATCGCAAGCCACGCCGGAGTGCTGTCGGCGATGGCCGACCAGTGGAACACGATGTTCCAGATCGACGAAGTTCACGGGCTGGTGATGGCGATGCAGGACAAGGCCAACCACCTGGCACAGATCGCCTATGTTTTGCAGTCGATCTTTTCGTCATCCAACAGCGTCTGGGTGTCGGATGCGATGGCCGACCGATCCAAGGTGAAGACGCTCGCCTACCCGCACCTTGTTCTGTACGGATCATCGGTCCCAGGCATGTTCTGGGGCTCGCTGACAAAGGACAATCTGACAGGTGGTCTGATCGGACGCTGTCTGATTTTCGAAGCTCCAAATTACGTCAGCTACAACACGAAAGCATCAGAAGATCCTATCCCGGAATCGATCATGGAACAGGCCCGGTGGTGGCGGAAGTTCAATTTTGAACCCAAAGGGGACCTTCACAAACCGGACGGTTCGAGCCCAAAGAAAATCGATCGGTCGCCAGAGGCCCATGCGAGACTCCAGAGCCACGCGATTGAAATTGCAGAACGACGGAAGAAAGAAGATCTTATCAACGCTTCAATCTGGTCGAGGACGGCAGAGAAAACCGACAAGCTGGCCCTGCTGTTCGCGTGCTCCCGGTGCTGTGCAATCCCGGAAACTCCACGAATCGAACTCGAAGACGCCGATTACGCGATCGCCCTGAGCAACTTCATCACTCGGAAGATCCTCATCAATTCCGAACTGCACGTCTCGGAAAGTGAGTTCGAAAAGCAATCGAACAGAATTCGTGTGCTGTTCCTTGAATATCCCAACAAGGAATGGAAGCTCAAAGAGATCGGCAAGAAAACCAGAAACCTCAAGCCCAAGGAGCGATTGGAGATTCTTGACGGTCTGCTGACCGAAGGGTTCATCGAAGGAGAAGTAAGGGAGACCGGAGGAAGGCCGTCACCCGTGTACTGGCTGAAGAAAGAACAGGACGAAGCTGAATCTCAGGCTGGTAATTGAAAGGACTGAACCATGAATGATGTCACCAGAGAACTGATTGTCGCTGCCTCTCATTTAGTTGAAGTGACCAGAAAAGGAATGACGCCGTACATCCGAGAGAACGGACGGCATGGAAAAACATCAGCATGGGCGGAACTCGTTCAGGCTGTTGACGATTACAACAAAACGCCTGAAAACCCCCATCCAGAGGCCATGGATAAAGCAGCTGAAGAATGGGCTGCTGCATGGCGGGTAATCGTGAGAGCACTGAAAGAGATGGGCGTCACCGACGTCGATCACAACGCAGCTGCGATCATTGCCAGACTGTCTAACGCTGGGATGCTGATCGTCCCTGCGGAAAACGTGAAGGATTGAAATCATGGCCAGATCGCAACCATTGCAAGATGCTTCGAAATACACTGACGCTCAACACGTCGTAAATCTCGTGTTATTGGTCGGGCGATTGGTTCAGCAGGTCCGAAACCTGACGCCTGAGCCATCAACATTACCATCGTCGCAGGTCACGCAATTAGCAAGCGAGAACCCGGTTGCCGCACAAGCGATGGATTATCTTCGGCGCGCGGATCTGAATCCGTCGATACTGCGCGGCGTCACGCAAAACATCAGGCAACCAGCGCCCCCTGAAAGGACTTCACAATGAAATCGAAATGTCCGTTCTGCGAACGCGAAGTTGAGTATTCACTCATCCCGACTTCGCCTCGCCCTGATTCTGAATTCTGCTGCTACGACTGCCTTTCAGAAGATGACCAGAAAGCATACGACGCATTTTTTGATAAACCATTTTTGAAAGAAGAAACCAATGCGAAAAGTAAAGACGAAATGGACGCTGGCCCAGTGGATTGCGTTCGGAAACCGGGTCAAGAAATTGAAGGCTGACCTGTATTTGATAATTGATGAAGCAACGCCTTTGTGCGCTGTGCCGGAAATCAGCCAGCTTTGGATGATGGACGCGAAAATCGACAGGTTCAAGTCGAAGATGGAACACATCGTGGCCCGAGACGTTCCTGAAGAGTTCGTCACCCGCATCTTTTACGGCGATCCGATGGAAGAACTGACAACCGCTCAACCCGCGCCAGAAGTCAAATCGCCTTCCAAAGCGTGGCCGAAGTGGTATGTGCCCAAATCGCCAATGATTTCAGGACCATCCGGTGGTGAAAAGCCGATAGCGTACGCTCTACAGCACTCGGAATATCATGGCCGGACATTTCACACAGACGGGTCTTCGTTCAGATTCGAAACCGACAAAGATTCTGAACATCTCTGGGATGAATGCACTGAAACTGTAGCACTGGCACGAATGCCAAAATCCGCCGCACCATTGGCTCAACCCGTGCCAAATGTCGAATCGCCTGAAGACTGGGTTGAGATCACCGATCCTGCGCACGTTGTAAGGGAATGCGACGAATTAAACTGTAGGTCAAATCCACCCGATGAAGGTTGGATGACATGCCTGGAATTGGGTTCGATCGGGAATCGTGTGCGTTTTACGGAACTGAGATATCGCTGCCGTCGCAAGGATTTTCCGGTCGCCAGCTGCGCACAGAAACCTTCCGAAGAGTTTCCGAAGTGGTATGTCCCACGCTATCCGAACGTACTTAAATTCATAGCTCTGAAACAAGAGACACCAAGAAAGGGGTTGCAGTACGGTCCTCAAAGCACACCGCTCCCGTTTAGATGGGATGGCCTGTGCCAGTCTCTTGTGGATCATGGTAGCTGGATCGAAGTGACCGAGGCTGAAGCAATGGCACAAATAACAGCCGCCACACCCCCTGAAATGACTTCGCCATGAACAGATCACGGTTCAAGCAGAGACAACCCCGGCAGACGGCACTGGTGACGTGCCACTGTCACGCGAAACCGGCGCTGTTTGGCCATTGGGACTCTCTGACAGAAGCCGCAAGAACCGAATTCGCCATAAACGGTCCGATCCCCTGTGAAGGCTTAGGCCGGGTCGGCCAGTGGTGTGAAGGATGTCGATTCGGTGTCGTGGAAGATCCGGAGAACGTGTGAACCATGAGCAACCCAGACGATGAACACCGGCGACGAATGCAACAGGATGACGCCATAAGGAAGCTGCAGGACGATGAGCAAAGAAGAAGCGTCAGATTGGGGATTTCTCCAGCCTGTCCGAAGTGTGGAAGCCATCGCTTCGTTGATGCAACGAAAGTAGAACATTGTCCTGACTGTGACTACAGCCAGTCCTATTGGTAAAAGAACCGAAACCCCATTTTTTGAAAGAAGAACAAATGCCAATCCGCCATATCGAAGACTATGTCAGAAAAACTGTCGAAGACGACACCCTGATTCGATCACTGCGAGCGCAGATGGAACTCATGGGAAAGACCGGCGAAAAGCTGATCGAAGAACACCGAATGCGGTGTGCTGAAACGCTCCTGACGGCCGGAATCACGTTGATTCCATGCGATCATCTGCTGGATCATCAGTTCGCTGTTTCACGCGGAGTGTATGAGGCGGCGAAGAAGAAGATCGGATCTTAACCAGCACCCCCTGAAATGACTTCGCTATGCGATTCGTAATCACGCTGACAGACACTGAATTCGAAACCCTGTCAGACAGAAGCAAACACCTGACAGAAACGCTGATCATGCGACGGCAAGCCGATGACATCGAAGTGATCATCCAACGCGAAGGCGTGGATGATCAGTTCGCTGACGAAGAAACTCACTGCCCGACCCCAGACAACCTTTTTTTGAAAGAAGAATCAGATGACTAAAAATGAAAAGACAGCCAATGGCGGACCCGCCTTTCCGCATGATGAATTCACAAAGGACGGCAAGCACTACAAAGTGCATCACGGGCTTTCGGTGCTGGACTGGTTTGCAGGGCAGGCGCTGCAGGGGCTGCTCGCAAGCGAATCGGCAGATCAGACAACGTAATAGCCACCGGGAGGCTGCGAAAAATGCGTACGATCAGGCGATCGAGATGCTGGCCGTGCGGAACCGGTTGAATCCGCCTTCGCCGGACGCCGCACAAAATTTGAACACATGTCCAGTCGTCGCCGCGGCCCCCCAAAGAGGGGATTCGAGTTCTTGTGGTGGCGTCGGTGTTGCCTGTGTTGTCGAGAAGTTGTGACGTCGTGACTTCGAGAAACGCTCGTCGCGAGAAAGCCATTCCCAGTGAATGGCTTTTTTCGTTAACAGAAAACCCAGTGTTTTTGGGGGGCTTTATTCCCTGCGGATTGGGGACTATAAGGTGGGACTAAAGGGTAAAAGAGTTGTATGGTGAACAAAGATTCAGGTGGCTTTAGTACCTTTAGTCCTCCCTTTATTCCCGAGGCTTAGGGACTAAAGTTTTTCTGTTTTGTACACCACTAGGGTGATGTAATTTCTCTAGTGTTCTATTATAATATCATATATATATATGTACAATACTAAATACTCTAATACCCTTTAGTCCTTTATTCCAGCCCATGTCATGTGTCTGTAAGAGTACTGTACATCCGGATATTCGTTTGCGTGTTTTCGCCGCGTACACATGATGCGAGGAAAATCAAGGAACTAAAGCCCCGGATCAAATCTCGACTCCCAGACTCCCCAACGCTGCATCGCACTGCACCACGGCACTGCACGCTGCACAGCACCGACTCGACAGCACCGCCCTGCTCTGCACGGTACAGCACCGCAGCACTGCGCTGCACGCTGCACAACAGCACAGCAGCACCGGAACCACAAAAACACCGAATCCACGACAGCCCAACTCGACATCCAGTTTAAGAAAGCTCACAGCGTCGATTGTGAGCGATCGGATACGATTGGTAGTGTAGAGTGTCGCCTTTGGAATCCAATCGCGTTGGTGGTGAAAAAAGGAGACCGTGGAGTGCGTGGTGGTGGTTCAGGAATGTCGTTTTTCAAAAATTTTCGTGGAGGGGGATGGAGGCTAACCGCCGTCCGACGGCCGCAACCAGGGGGGGGGCGTGGGCAAAAACGGGAACTGGGTGGTGGTGTCGTGTCGTTGAGGTTGCTCATGTGCGTCAATTGTCTCGACCATTGACGACCATTGGCTCAAACACCATGCGGCGTTGATATGCTTATGTGATGGCTCAATCGCTCGATTGGCCTGTCAACGAGGGACAGGTCATTGACAGATGGACATACCTGAAAGTGAACGCATAGGCACTAAATCGGCCAGCTGGCGAGGCGTGGCATGGTGATTTGGTGATTT
>JAYSPO010000373.1:0-5781 GCA_043722015.1 Candidatus Kuenenia sp.
GGATTATGCTGATCGCCTGCGGCGAGATGGGACGAACGCCACGCATCAACGCACGCGGCGGCCGCGATCACTGGGGTGGATTGGCTCCATTGCTGATCACGGGTGGCGGCTTGAATATGGGTCAGGTCATCGGTCAGTCAACTCGTGATGCCGGCGAAGCGGCTTCCACTCCGGTGAAGATTCCAAACCTGATTTCGACCGTACTGCACTCTGTGTTCGATGTCGGCCAGCTGCGACTGATGCCAGGAATTCCTCGTGAATTGACACAGCAACTGATTAATGCCGATCCGATCCCGGGATTACTGCGAAACTGATGCGTTGAGTTCACCGTCCGGAAACACAAAGGGGGCTCGGTCATTTGACCCGCAGCCCCCGTGTGTATCGGATTGTCGTGCAGGATCAGTAGTTGCCCTTCTCACCGCGAGCTGGTGTGTTGCAGCTGATGTCGCAACTGTTGTCGCATTCGTCCTGAAAGTCCAGGTTCGTGCTTCCGACAGCTTCACCCTTTTTGCCACAGGCCAGTGTGAAGTAGTAAGTCTGATTAATGGCTCCGATGCCTGAGCCAAGGTCTTCGAGTTCCTGATTGACGTTGTAAGACATTTCTGTAAGTCCGACGATCATGCCCAGGACAAGAATCGTGCCAACCAGTACCAGTTCCGCAGAAACTACAAACCCGTTTTCGTCGTTCTTCAGTGCGTTGAGAATGTTCATGGCAATGTCTCCCGTTTCTTCACTTGAATCCTGTGGCGAGTACCAAGTTTCGATGAGCCTCACTCACTTTATTCACCGGCTTCACTGTGATGTTCGGTTCATGAACTGGTGTAAAGCAGAGCGTGTGCCAATCGCCTTTGCGCGCAAAGGCGGACGAAGAGAAATTCCGAGTGTCAGCAACGCAAGTAAATGTTGCTAAACAGCTTACGTAGTTCTTGAAAATGTTCATGTCGCTTTACAACTTGTAAAGCCCGCTCCATGACATGTTGCCATTTGGCATCGCAGCAATCTTTGCGGAGTGGCAAAAACAGCGTCCAGAATGCATCCGCGTCAGCCTATGCACGCAAATGCAACATGCGGCATCACCTGGTGCGTTCTCGCATCACTTTTCCTGGCCTGGTGAGCGGCGGGCGTCAGCCCTCCGGTGAACCCGGACAACACTGCTACCGGTTTCCGTCTAACATCGTTCTACTGGCTCGAAACCATCGCAAGTCTGGCGGCCAATCGTTTCAACGCCGGGCTGACGTCGTGCTTGTCGAGGTGGACGTTGAGCAGGCTGAAAGAATCCTGATTCGCAAACGCGGCCTTGAAGGCTTTCTCCAGATCGCCCTCGGTAAAGACTTCAAAGCCCCAGCCGGAACCCAACAGTTCCGGCATCTTATGATAATTCCAATTGTGGATATCGTTGAACGGGCCTTCCTGAATGAAGCGTTCGGTCGAATAGCCTTTGTTGTTCAGCACAACGACAATCGGATTGAAGCCCATGCGTACGGTCGTAGACAACTCCATGCACGTCATTTGAAATGCTCCGTCGCCGACCAGCACTAACGGACGAAGATCTTTGTTGGCTACCTGAACCCCCACACTGGCGGGGATCGCAAAGCCCATGGAAGTATAGTACGCCGTACTCAGAAATTCCGTGTGCTGCGTGATCGACAGATCCGCTGCGGCAAACAGGGAATCTCCAGTGTCCGACACCACAACCACCTTTTGATCCAGCACGGAATTGATTTTCTGGAACAGCCTTTTCATCGTCATTTTTGTCGTTGCGACTGGTTTCCACGGAAGCAATTCCGGGTGAGTGACTTTCGGAGTCGGACGCTTTGCCTTCACTTTCGCACTGGCCAATGCGTTCATAAAATCAGTGAATACGACATCGTGAAAATGATGATGTCGGATTCGCAGTTTCTCACTGGTCGCATAAATGCATTTTGCGGGGTCCAGGTGAGCCGTAAAGCCTCCCAGATTGACATCGCTCATGAAGGCCCCCAACAGCAGTATGCAGTCACTGTTTTCAACGTAACAGCGAACTTCTTCGCGGCCCATGGCTCCTTCATAGACGCCTAAGTACAACGGATGTCTTTCGCTGACGACGGATTTTCCCAGGAGAGTTGCACAGATCGGGATGTTGTTCCGTTCCGCAAACTGCAGAACCTGATCTCGCAGTGCGAACCGATGCAGTTCAATGCCGGCGATAATAACCGGTTGCTTCGCAGCACTCAGATGAGTCAATGTTTCCTGAAGTGCTTCGTTCAGCGCCAGTTCGTCACTTTTCGGATGATGATGCAACGGTGTGTGCGGGTGTTGCGGACAGACCAGGACTTTGTCTCGCGGAAGTTCCAGAAAAACGGGACGCTTATAACGCACGCAGGCGTCAAGACAGCGGTCGATTTCCCGGAATGCAGTGAGATCATCTTCCAGCGCTGCAGAGGCGACCGTTATCTTTTCAAAGACTTCGCGCTGTGTATTGAAGTCTTTCACGCGATGATGCAGCAATGGATCAGACAGCCGTTCGTTCATTCCGGGTGAACCACTGATGACGATCACTGGACTCTTTTCCGCGTAGGCCCCTGCCACAGAATTGCAAAGGCTGAGTCCGCCGACGCAATAGGTCACACAGACTGCACCAATGCCGTTGATCCGCGCGTAGCCGTCGGCCGCGTATCCCGCGCAGGCCTCATTTGTTGTCCCGATGACTCGAATCGGGCTGTCTTCGAGCATTCCGTAGAACTTCAGCACAAAGTCGCCCGGGATTCCGAAAATGTCGCGAACGCCGACATCCTGCAAACGCTGGATCAGATAACTACCGATGGTGACCGGAGTTTTTCCGTGCGACGCAGACTTCTGCACGACTGCAGCGTTCTTAAAACTTCTTCCGGCAGGTCTGTGTTTTGACATGTGGTTGCCTGTCTGGTCATCTTATAGAGTACGGCATCTGACGTGGAATCGACGTTCGCTCTGGCGACATTCAGGTCGATTGTAGTCGCACAAACCGCAACGGCCATCCAATTCAACAAGCCGTTATCCATCATAGGCGTAAAAAAGGCTTCCGAATACAATCGGAAGCCCATGCGATACTTGCCGGTGTGCTGCCTGCTGAGCGCAGACATTAACCATCAGCTCATCTGCAACGCAGCGATCTGCTTGAGTGCCTGTATGGCCACAGCAGCATCACCACTGCAGTGCTGAAGCAGTACTTTTGCCGCCTGAAGCAGACTAAGATTGACCGCACTTTCTGCCATTGGCGGAGATGCAGCCGCCGGCCGCCACATGCCCACAGGTCGTCCCGGTGGTCGACCGGCTTTCTTCTTTGAGGTACCGGGCTTCTTCTTCAATGTACGCGACAGGCCCATACTCTTCCGGATGTTGGCATAGGAAACCTGACAGCTCTTGTCATTGAATGTCTCTTTGGGAAACTTCTCCCGCAAGGCAGTCATGACGTCCGGGCCCTTTATGGTGTTATTCGCCTCGATCAACGCCCGGATTTCCTGAGCGACAACAATTCCACTTTTCCCGGCACCGCTTCGTTTCGCCATCGTCCATCATCCTTTACACTAAAACTGATTGTCCACTCTCGTTTCAGAACAATGGCTGACTCGCGCAAGCATTCTGAACGACACTCTATGAGTATGGTAGATATCATTGCCATCTGTAGCTTTCAATCACTGAATCCCTTATTTTCTGGTAACTTCTCGCGGTTGCAAACATTCTGCGATCGTGCATTGAAGAATGGAAGTTCCTAATGTGTTCTCAAACAAAGTACTTACGACTTGTCTATATCTTCTCATTTGTCCTGCATGCGGCACATCACGCACAGGCTGCTGAGAAGATTTCCTATCGCCGCCAGATCGCACCAGTGCTGCAAACGCATTGTCTTGGCTGCCACAATCGGATCGACGCGGAACAGGGACTTTCGTTGCAGGCTGCTGACGATATTCTGCGAGGCAGCGAACATGGAATGATTCTGAATGCAGAAATGCCCGATGCTTCGCGGTTATGGAAAGTTCTGATTTCGAAAGACGATGACCACATGCCGCCTGCCGATCAGCCACAACTGACGCCGGAAGATCTGAAAGTCCTGCAGGCGTGGCTTACGGAAGGTGCCGAATTTGACAGCCGCGCGGCCGTTATGGCGGATTTACCAGACGTAAGAGTGTCTGCCGATGTCGTGCGAAACCCCGTGCTTTCACTGGCGATTTCAAGTGACGGTTCCATGCTTGCCGTCGGACGATACAGATCCGTGGAGATTCAATCAACCGGCACCAACGCAGTGTCTGTGCAGAACGCGGTGGATGACGGCAAGGTCAACGACGTTCAGTTTTCTGCAGACGGGACACGCATCCTGCTGGCCACCGGAGTTGGCGGACTTTCGGGCCGCGCGGTCGTGGTCGATCTCGTTCAAAACATGATCGTCCACGAATTTGCCGGGCACAATGATGTGGCTTACGCGGCAGTCTGGTCTCCCGATCAGAAGTTTGTGGCGACTGCAGGTTACGATCGCCGTATTCTGCTGCACGATGCTGTTTCTGGAGCGTTAATCCGGGAAATGAACGGGCATAATGGTGCGATCTTTGATCTGCAATACAGTCCGGACGGGACGCTCCTGGCAAGTGCCAGTGCAGACGGAACAATCAAGATCTGGCAAGCGGCGACCGGCCAGCGACTTGATACGCTAAGTCAGCCACAGGCCGAACAGTATGCCGTTCGCTTTAGTCCGGACGGCAACGCAATCTATGCCGCTGGTGCTGACAATCGAATTCGCAAATGGAATCTCGTGTCCAGAACAACACCGGTTATCAACCCTTTGCTTATTTCCCGCTTCGCCCATGAAGGCGTGATCACATCGTTGACGATGTCCCATGATGGACGATTTCTGGCAACGGCTGAAGACAGCGGAATCCTGAAGATCTGGGACGCCAGCCGCGTGCATGAAATCGATGCCCTTGATTTCGGAAACGACCGAGCCACCTGTTTTGTGTTTACTCCGGATGCCAGCGAGCTGATCGTGGCGACAGTTGGTGGATCGCTTCGTCGAGTGCCGGTGCCGAAAATTCCAGCAGTAACTCCAATGCCTCTGGTAGCCGCGATGACAACTGCCACGGCAGCCGATGTGCCGGCAGAAGCTGTGGCGGTCAATGAGACTGAGCCTAACGAACTGGCGACGCCGCAGGTGGTGTCAGTACCGACGACGATCTCCGGAACGATACATTCTGAAGCGGTTACTCCCGATCAGGATGTGTTTCAGTTTCCGGCAGAAAAAGGCAAACCACTGATGTTGGAAGTGAAAGCCTCGCGAGACAAATCGCCGCTGGATTCCTTTGTGGAAATCCTGTATGCCGATGGCACTTCGGTCTTACAGGCGCGACTGCAGGCTGTGCGTGATTCGTACTTTACTTTCCGCGGAAAGGATTCTGATACGAGCGATGATTTTCGCATGTTCAACTGGCAGGAAATGGAGCTGAATCAGTATCTGTATTCCGATGGTGAAGTTGTCAAACTGTGGTTATATCCGCGCGGCCCGGATTCGGGATACAAGGTCTATCCCGGCTTCGGAAATCGATTTACATATTTTGGCACAACTCCGACATCACATGCTTTGCAGGCTCCCGCGTTTATTGTCGAAGCCCATCGCCCGGATGAGGTGCTCACGGCGACCGGCCTGCCGGAGTTTCCGATCTACTTTGAAAACGATGACGACCCTTTGCGGCAGTGGGGCAGCGATTCGCGACTAATGTTTGACCCGCCCGCCGATGGAAATTATCTGGTGCGAATTCGCGACGCGCGGGATTT
>JAYSPO010000374.1:0-8680 GCA_043722015.1 Candidatus Kuenenia sp.
CGCAAATGCAGGCGGGCCGTACGCGTTTTCTGAAGGTGACGCGCTGACAGTCGCGGCAGGGCTGAGCGTCGATCCGGAAGGACTGCCGCTGACGTATGCGTGGGATATCGATGGCGACGGTTTGTTCAACGACGCGACCGGCAGCACGGCCACGTTGACCTGGAGCCAACTCAATTCACTCGCAAGTCCCATCATCGACAATGGGACGCGAATTTTGGCAGTGCGGGTCACCGACGCTGGTGGAATCTCCACCGTCGCCACAGCGGGCTTGACGGTCACCAACACTGCACCGACCGTCAACGTGACCGGCAACGCGACGACCTCCAGCGGCATGCCGTATGTGATCAGCTTTTCCACAGCCGATCCAGGGGCCGACACGATCACAATGTACCGAGTCAATTGGGGAGACGGCACGACGGAAGATATTTCCAGAACCGCTGCGTCGGCCACACATACCTATCTGGTCCCAGGTGGAACTCGGAGTATCACGGCGACTGCGACTGACGAGGACGGCACATTTCCGTTGAACGGTGGGCCGCTGGTCGTGACTGTCCTGAACACCGCACCGACAGCTCCAACTCTGTCCGACTCCGTCGTCCCCGGTTTGAAAAACGGAGCGGTTGTGGGCACGTTAAACTTCGCCGATCCGGATTTCGGAGATTCACACACATGGACAGTGAGCGATAATCGGTTCAAAGTGGAGGGATCGATTCCGAAACTGAATTCCAGCAGGCAGCTGAATCCCGTGACGGAGCCTACAGTGACACTCACAGTCACAGTGACCGACGCGAATGGTGCGAACGGTACGAGCATTTTTACACTCCGAGTCAACAATCCTCCCGTGTCAACCAGCGATGCATATCTCGTTGACGGCACGCAGCAATTGAGCATCAGCAGTCCGTCGCTGGGCGTGCTGGCCAATGACATCGATCTCGATGGTGACCCGTTCACTGCGAATCTCGTTTCCGGCCCGAACCATGCTGCTACCTTTGGTCTGAATGCTGACGGCACGTTCTGGTATCGCGCGGCAGCGGGATATTCCGGGGTCGATACGTTCCGTTATCAGGTGACCGATGGAGAAAATCTCGCCGCGGTAACGACGGTCACGCTGACGGTCAATCAACCTGCGACGCTCACATACACAGCTCTGATTTCAGCCGTTCCCGAGCAACAGACTCTGTCTTCGCCGCTGAAAGTCGGCACGTTCACAATCACCGATGATGGGTTTGGAACGAATTCGTTGACGCTGACCGGCACTGACGCGGCTTTGTTTGCCCTGGACAGCGACAACAATCTGTTCCTGAAGGCTGGTCTGACGATTGATTTTGCCGTGAAGACGCGATTCGAAGTCACAGGATTGGTGGATGATTCTGCAATTGCCGGGACACCGGATGCATCGCGGGCACAGGTGATCAGCGTGCAAAATGTCAACGATGCACCAACTGCGTCGGCCCTCCCGAATCTCGTCACTCTCGAGGACGCCCCCGCTGGAACCATCAGTACGTCGACAGCATTCTTTGACAAAGACGGGGACCCGCTGTCTTACACGGTGCAGGCGGTCTCTCAAACGCCGGGATTAATCAAAACACTCAGCATCAACCAGACGACAGGCGTTATCACCTATTCGCTCAACTCCAACGCTTTCGGCTCAGCGATCTTACGCGTGACCGGGAAAGATCCGTCAAACGCCACGGCCTCGACGCAGTTCCAGCTCATCGTGCAGCCGGTCAACGACGCTCCGGTGGCACTGGGATATTCCGCCAGCACGTTCAGCGGGCAGGCGTTGAACATCGCTGCGTCGGGTGTGCTCTCGACCGTGACAGACGCGGATCTGGATCAACTGGCAGTGACTCTTGTTTCCGGCACTGCAAATGGCACTGTCGTGCTGCAGGCGGATGGATCATTCGTCTACACACCGAATGCCGGGTTTCAAGGCACCGACACGTTTCGCTTTGTCGCATCGGATGGAATCCTGCTGAGCAACATCGGCACTGTCACGATCAACGTACTGCCGCCGTTTTTCGGACCGCAGACCGGGTCGTCATCCAGCAATAGTGGCTTCGGTACACCAGTCTCGACCACTGCAAACGGAACCACCGGATCGACTTCGACCGAATCGACTTCGACAGGATCGGGCACTGTTGGCAGCCAAAGTACCTCAAGCTCCGGCCCAACGAATTCGGCATCGAGCACCGGTTCAGGCAGTTCTACCGGAGTCGCCACTAGCTCGCCGGTGCCCGCAGACCTCAATCCCGCGTTGCCAGGTGCGACGAATCCAACCAGTCAGGACTCTGATGACAAGGTCATCGGAATTGTTCCTGTCGCTGAGGAAGTCTCGACAAAACGAATCATGGTGTCGGCAATGCAGAACAACGTCGAGAATGATGATCGAAATACCAGCAATGATTTCACGAGGCGCAATACAGAAACGTTGGCTTCACACAGCTTTGATGCGACGTTCAGTCAGTCAGATAAGAACTCGGAATCATCCAGCCTGAATGCTGAACGTGAGACGTTGTACAAACAACTGGCCGGGCGTGTGGACAGGCAGTCCGATGCGGTCGTTGAACAGTTGAAGAAGAATGATCAAATCAAAGGTCGTGTCGTGGGTTCCGTGGGAGTCGTCACGACTGGTTTTTCTGTCGGCTACCTTTTCTGGGCCGTGCGTCTTGGCACGCTGGCATCGGGCCTGCTGGCTCAAGTCCCGGCATGGTCCATGTTGGATCCGCTCCTCGTGATTGATGGCGACCAGAAGGAAGATGAAGATGACAAAGAATCACTGCAGAACATTATGGACCGCCAGCAGGCGAAACTGAACAAGACTCAGGAACAGGTTGAAATCGATCAAGCTGTCAGTACATGAGCATCTCAGGACATTTGCGATTTGCATCAGTGTTTACTGCAACATCTTTGATCTCCACAAAGAAACCGACGACGATGAAAAACTTCTCCGCTGCCTCGCGAATAACTCTTGGTCTGGTTTGTTCCATGTTGGGGATTCTGATTTCAGCCAACCTACTGGGACTGCTGCCGGATCGCAATGCGCTCGTCATCCAGGGACGGCAGCAACTTGCCGAATCCATCGCCTTCAGTAACTCCGTCCTGCTGGCCAACCATGATCTGGCCGGGATTAATGCCGTGTTTGAGAACGTGCTTGATCGAAATCCTGCCGTCCGTTCCCTGGGAATACGCAGGTACAGCGACGATCGCGTTGTCGTGTCAGTTGGCAGCCATGAAGAAATCTGGCCTGCCGATCTGGGCGACAAAGTCACTGCGGAGTTTATGCCGATCCCGCTGTCACAGGATGGCTCTGGCGAATGGGGACAGATTGAAATCGCCTTTACTCCTCTGGATTCGGGACGCTGGTATTCGTTCGCAGAAAACCCGCTGTTGCAGCTTCTGACATTCGCAGCCTGCTGTGGCTTTACGGTGTTTCGCATTTTTCTCCGGATCGTATTAAAAAACCTCGATCCGTCTCGAGCGGTCCCGCGCCGCGTCCGGGAAGCACTCGATATTCTGAGTGAAGGATTGATGATCGTGGGTCTCGACGATCGCATTCTGCTGGCCAACAATGCGATGGCGAAGACTGTCGAAAAGGACGCAGACGCACTGGTCGGTAAAAAGGCCAGTCAGTTCCGCTTTGTCCGCATGGACGGCGTCGAAGAAATGCCTTGGACGGAATGCGGTCGCACTCAGCAACTTGTCTCCGGAACGACCGTGCATCTCGTGGATGTAGATCAGACGAACCGTATTTTCAAAGTCAACTGTTCACCGCTGTTTGGCACGGAAGGCCGGATTCGCGGAGTCATGGTGTCCCTGGATGATGTGACACTGCTGGAACAGAACAAGATCGGTCTGAGACTTGCCAAAGAAGAAGCAGACAACGCCAATAAGGCGAAGAGCGACTTTCTGGCGAACATGAGTCACGAAATCCGCAATCCGATGAATGCGATCGTCGGCTTTACCGACATTCTGCGTCGCGGCCTGGAAGAATCTGCCGCTACCCGAATACGATATCTGGATACGATTCACGCCAGCGGGACGCATCTCGTGGAACTGATCAACGACATTCTGGATTTCTCAAAGATCGAAGCCGGCAAGCTGGACCTGGAGGTCCGCGAATGCAGTCCCTACGAACTGATGACTGATGTCGTCAACGTGTTGCGCATGAAAGCGGAAGAACATGCCCTGACGCTGTCCGTTCAGGTGTGTGGCGAAATCCCTGAAACAATCAAATCGGATCCGACGCGCCTGCGTCAGATTCTGATGAATCTTGTCAGCAACGCCATCAAATTCACATCTGAAGGTGGCGTCCGCATCGTCGCCTCCATGGTCAAACGCAGCGAACAGACTTTCCTGCGCTTCGAAGTCACAGACACGGGGATCGGGTTGACGAAAGACCAGGCCGGACGATTGTTCCAGCAGTTCATGCAGGCCGATTCTTCCGTCACGCGACGCTTCGGCGGGACAGGGCTGGGACTGGCCATCAGCAAGCGGCTGACGGAAGCTCTGGGCGGCGAAATCGCCGTGGACAGCGAACCAGGTGTGGGCAGTACTTTCCACTTCTACGTGAGCACCGGTGACCTTGCGAATGTCGCCATGCTGACCGGCGAACAGGCCGCAGAAAAATTTGCGTCCGCAGCTCGGAGGATCGAGACCGGACTCAGCACCTGGTTCAAGCCTGCCCGAGTCCTCATCACCGACGACACGCCGGCGAATCGTCAATTGGCCGGCCTGGTTCTGCGCAAGGCCGGACTGTGCGTGGACGAAGCGGAAAACGGAGCAATCGCTGTCGAGAAAGCAACGGCGAATTCGTACGATCTGCTGCTGATGGATATGCAGATGCCGGTCATGGACGGATTCACAGCGACCAGCACGCTGCGGAATCTCGGTATGGCCGCACCGATTCTGGCCTTTACCGCCAACGTTACCGAACAGGACCGTCAGAACTGCATTTCGTCGGGCTGCACAGGATTTCTCACGAAACCAATCAACATCGATCTGCTGCTGAAGACGATCGCTGACTATCTGCCGACACAGGATCATCCGCCGGAGATCATCGAGACTCTGGCGACGCCCGTGGCACTCGATATGACCAGTGAACTGTCCAACGTCAGCCCACGGATCCACGGAGATGCACCTGCCCTGACGCAATCTGTGCCATCAATCGTTTCGCCGATCTCCGAATCACGGGCAGTGACATCAACAGGCGGCGATGACACAATCGACGATCTGATGACTTCATTCTTCGGGGCATCTTCACCTTCAAATCGATCCATGGTGAAGCCTCAATTGCCACCGAGACTTCAAAAGCTGCGTTCAACGCTGCCGATGGAGGTCCCGGAATTCCGCGAAATTGTGGAAGCGTTCACTAACGGACTGCACAACACTCTCGCAAGAATGCGTGATTCACAAACCTGCAGGGATTACCAGGTGATTCGTGAACTTGCCCACCGCCTCAAAGGCACGGGCGGAACCGTTGGGTTTGCAGACTTCACCGAACCATCCGGCAGACTTCAGACTGCCGCCGAAATCCACGACGATGATACTATTGAGGCGATGATCAGTGAACTTGAAGAAATCGCCTCACGCCTCGAAATCTTCGAACCTGTGTTGGCCTAGCCTGCATTGCCCACAAAGTAGGCCGGACCAAGGTCGCCACATGTGCCGGAACAGCGCAAACCCGAGTCTGACATTGGAACACCTTGTCGGCAGGAGTTGTGTTTGACTGGCGGCCGCCGTTCCGGCTTTTGCCGGGTTTGCTCGGTCCGGCCTACCCTGCCGCGCGCAGTGCCGGCTAGCGCATTCGATCTGTCACATCCCGTGCGACCGCAAAGATGATGCGGTCCCTGGGGACAGATTTGGCTGTCCATTCAAAGCAGCGCCACGTACCGTCAGACACACGGTAACGATTTTGAAACTGCACGACGGGATGGCCGAGTTGCAATTGTGACATGACATCGATCGTTTGATCCCGATCTTCCGGATGCACAAATTCCAGGAACGGGCGCGAAAGCAGTTCCTTTTCTGAATACCCAAGCACTCGTGAAAAGTTGGCATTCACGCGACGGAAAATACCGTCAAGGCCAGCGATGCAGAACAGGTCGAGACTGAGTTCGAAGAATCTCTCCAGATCACTCTCGGCTCGTCGCAACAATGATTCCAGATAGAGTGTCAGTTCACATGCGACCATTCGGGCATCTGCGGGTCGCCCGTCCGGGTCCGGCAAAAGGCATTTTGTCGCGAGCCGCACAAGCACGTCATCGGCTCCGCTGTCGGCAAGTTTTGCATAAGTATCGGCCAGGTCACCCCGTGTGGCCTTAAGACATACGTCAGAGAAACTGGTTCCGCGATTCGGCGCACAGCCTGTCAGGATTTCGCACAGAATCCCACCCAGTCCGAACACATCTGTTCGCACATCCACGCAATGTCCACGCGCCTGCTCCGGAGACATATAAGCCGGCGTTCCCCATAACGCCCCCGCAGGTAGATCCATAACCAGATCCTGCGACGAAATTCCAGGCAATCTCTCTGCAACTTCACTGTCAGGCAGACATCGTTGATCGCCATCACGAATTTGTGGGCGAACACAGAGATCGGTGGAGGCGCGCGCAAGCCCCCAATCCATCAGATGAACTTCACCAAAGGCTCCGACCATGACGTTTGCCGGCTTGATATCGAGATGAATGACACCGCACGCATGCGTATATGAAAGCGTCTGACAGACATTTTCGAAGATCTTCAGGAACCGAGGAAGATCATTCTGAGAGGACGAGCGCGCAGTAAGCAGGGTTGCCAGCGTCTTGCCATTGACCAGCTTCATTGCGAAGTATGGTCGGTCGTCAGGTGCCTTGCCGGTTTCGTAGATCGGGATGATCCCTGGATGCTGCAATCGACCGGTGATGCGTGACTCATTGATGAACTGCTGATGAATTTGAAGATTGCAGCGATGTTCCCTAAGCAATAACTTGATGGCGACTTTTCGATCCAGATCGACGTCGCGTGCTTCGAGGATGATTCCCATTCCGCCGCGAGCAATCTCCTTTTCCAGCTGAAACCGTCCCAGAAAACGCCCTTCCATGTCCGCAGCAAACTCCGGCTCTGCCAGGCCGCTCTGCAGAAAGGAGGCAGTTTTTTTCAGGTCGGCCCTGTCGCTGTCGCTGTCGCCGTTCAGGTTGATTTGCAAATTTTCGCCGGGGCCATTGACTTCGACGACATATTGATCACTTGATTGCTCCGGTTCGATCGCCGCACCATATTTGCGCGAAGCAGGCGCCGCAGGCTGGAGTGGATGCCGTTGCTTAGGCAAATCGTCACATTTCATGGTGCCCGCCTTTATCGATCGGCAGGGTATTCGCTCGCTCAGGTTTCGAAAGTCCGTCACTGAAGTGAACACTCTGCCGCTGAAGGATCAGGAATCCGCAGTCACGCTCACCTTAATTACAGCAAGTACACTAGTGAATTTCAAGGTGTCGCGGCCATTAAGTGATCATAATGGAGGGCGTTTTCATCTATCGACCCAGTGTCGTCAGCGAATTCATTGCGCTGTCATGAAGTTTTTCCCAAAACGTTGACCCGCGCGCCACCAATCATATCAACACCCATTGCAACTCCGCCGACCGCAAAATAACCGATGGCAACGCCGCCGACCCCTGCAATCACTCCGATAGCAACACCCCCGACTGCGATCAATCCCGCAGCAACTCCGCCAATCGCAACGACTCCACAACTGACACCACCCAGAGCGAAAACTCCGGTTGCGATGTCTCCGACCGCAAGAATGCCCTTCGCATGTCCACGAATCTCGCCGCTTGCCAGGTCCGGCCCCATGGCAACACAGATCAACGGGATGCCAAGAATCGTGGCCGACGATCGATACCGAACGCTGCGACGCACGCGACCATTTCGCGTTCTATGCAAACTTCTTTTGGGCGATGCAACGGATCCATTGAGACGTTCCGTCTCTGATTGCAGTTTTTCATTCTCGTCTTCGTCTTTGCTGGCCATCGATTATTTTGCTTTCACGATCTGTAGCAGGACGCTTTGACCGTCACGGCCAGGCGTTGCCCATTCAGCGATCGACTCCAGTTTCAAACGACTCAAGAGTCCTTCAGATTCAGCCTCTTCGAATTCCTCCGTCCATCGTGGCCCCTTGATGAGCAACATTTGTCCGACGGATTTCCACACCTGTGCGAACCACGTCAGAAGTTTGCTGATCGACCCCACAGCACGCACGGTGATAACCTGAAAACGATGCTTCTTGAGAATCGTCTCGGCTCGATCTGCATGCACCACAATCGGCAACCGCAGCGCTTTAACAATTGCCTGCAATGCAGTTGCCTTCTTGCCAATCGATTCGCAGAGTGCGATCTTCAGATCCGGACGCAGGATCGCGAGGACGATGCCCGGGACTCCGCCCCCGGAACCGACATCCAGCACGGTGGAATCCTTTGGAACATGGCGCGAGAGTTCAATTGTGTCCAGCAGGTCGCGAGTGACAAACAGGTCCCAGTCAGTATGCCGCGTCAGATTCAGACGGCTATTCCAGTCCCACAACAGACGGCAATAATGCGCCAGCCGCGCAGCCTGCTCATCCGTTACGGCTAACTGATGCGCCGCAATCGCTCTCAGCAACTGCTGTACATCTTCAAGCGACGCGGACTTATCAGCAGGTGGAATA
>JAYSPO010000375.1:0-2472 GCA_043722015.1 Candidatus Kuenenia sp.
CGGATATGCTGCAGCGTCTGATGCTGATTTGATATGGATTGTGGCGAGCGTTCGTGGATCGGAAGACCGTGGTGCAACCTTCACCGCTGGCCCTTTGAACGTCACCAGTTGATCGTTGACGTACGTTCGCATTTTCCTCTGATTCAGCCATGATTCGGGATCCTGACGAAAATCAAAGACATCCTTGCGCTTTTCCCAATAGTCCGGTCCGATGCCCTGCGCGAAGTTGACGTCGAGCGACTCCGTCTTGTCTGCAGTCGTTGTCAACAGGCCGCGATAGTCAACGCCGAACACATCCGCCAGAGCGAAGTTGTTGCGCGGGGTGCCGAATTCGTCGAACAGTGACGAGTCCAGACTGGCAACGAGTCCTCCTCCGTTGGCTACGAATTCCTGCACGGCGGCAACCTGTCGACCGTCCAGGCACGCGGTATTGGCAAGAATCAAAACCTTGTAACGCGACAAATCTTCGACTGTCAGATTCCAGTCGTTAATTACGGTCAGCGGCAGATGTTCTTCAACAGTCGCGCGGAACGTTCCGAAGACATTGGCGAGATACCGTTCCTCAACCTGCCCGGCAGTTCGCCCATAGAAGTTGCGCGTATTATCGCTCATGACCAGCGCGGCCCAGGGTTCGGGTTGCTTGCGGATCAGCCATTCCCTGCGACGCTGCAGTTCGTCCATGTGACCAGAGCAACTTCGGGCTTGATGCTCTTGAGTCGGTTCTGCATCCGACGCACGAGATCTTCCATTTGTCGATCCGCCCAGTGCTGATACCTGCGAAATGCGGGATCGTTGAGATCCGCAGTTGGAATGTCGGCCCCTGAATCGGCTCGATAATTTTTCCGGCAGTGTTCGCAATAACACACGCCTCCGTAATGCAGTCCATCGAAGCTGAACGCATCGACGTCCGGAAAGTTTGTCAGAATTTCGGCCAGCACATCAATGAAGAAATTGCCGTACGGCCCAAGCAGACACAACATTCCTCCGTGCGGAAACGTCACCATGTCCGTCTGTGGAATCTCGGTGGTGTTGGTCGCAATCCGGCGCCAGTCGGTGTGCAATTCGTATACTTCTGCCTGCAGACACGGCGGATAGACGCCAAGGATGCGGACGCCGAGTCGCTTATATTCGGCAATCTCACTGGTCAGGCGATCCAGCGGCACGTGCGGACTGCGGCGCTTCAGTAATTGGCTGTCGTAGTACGCGTAGAAGGGATCGACAAACCCCATCTCACTCAAGCGGACTCCATGCGCCGCAGCCTGTTCTCGCTGCTGACGATCCATCACGGACAATGTGTATCCGCAGCCGAGTGTGTCCTGCACCCATTCCGGAATGGCAATCTGCCGGAATGGTTCGTTGTCAAAGGGCTGTGCAAGGATCTCACGATCCCAGATCGTCGCAGGTTCCTGTGCGTTGATGACTGAAGTCAGGCAGGCAGTGACGCAGAAAATGATCGAGCGTACGGATAACGTCGCGGGCATACTTCAGCATCCTCGTCAGTCCAGGCCACGTGATCAGAAAAATTACTGGAAGTGCGGCCTGATGCGGGAATCGTTGAGCAGCACTAGTGCCCAGATTCCAAAGGGGATTCCGAGCACGAGGCAGGGGCCGCAACAGGGGATATACTCCGTGTGGTCATGAGCGAGACAATTGGTGAGCGGCATGTGGCAGCTTGCCGGTACAAAAACGAGGTACCGGAGGACTCACGCCACTCCGCTCGCCGGACTCATTTCTGGCCGCGTGGAGTATACATTTTGCATTCATCAGCCGACAATTTCAGCAGCTCGTTAGGACCAGTCACAAAGGCGGACGTCATGCCTCAGCTCCGGCAAAATTTCTGACGAATCCTTAAACGTTTAGTTGGACAGTTTGACTCTCTCATCGAAGACCCCATCCGGCTTGCCCGGATGGTGAAAGAGATGGTGGGCTAACAGACGACATCCCATCGATTCCTCCCAACTCTCGCAGTCCTCCGCCGAAGGCGGAGGACTGCGAGAGTTGGGAGGGCGGTTTCGCCGATGCCGACTAGCCCACCATCTGCTTCACCAACGGCACGCGGCCGTTGGGGTCGAAAGTCAAACCGTCGAATCAGAATGTTTCACGTCCAGAAGTTCTGCAGTTTTTCATTCGCCGTGACCTCCAGGGGAAAACGCTTACTGAAGGCGTGATCCTGAACACCGGCGAATTCACGCAGAGCCAGATGAATGTGCTCTGGACGAACGCGGATCCCCTTGTCGTTGTCGATCGCGAGCGATCCGGGATTGATGGGCACGAGCTGCTGCTTGTCGTCCGTCGCACCGATCACGCGATTTCCCGAAATGCCGGGGCCGAGGAACATGATGGAGCCGATGGACCAGTGGTCTTTGCCATTGCCGTTGTTGTAATTCGGCGTGCGTCCCATTTCGCTTTGAATGATGACGACCAGCTTGTCGCGAATCTGAAGAGCTTCCGCCTTTCGCAAAAGATCATCGA
>JAYSPO010000376.1:0-2129 GCA_043722015.1 Candidatus Kuenenia sp.
CACACCAGAGCTGACTTCTGCAATGGGACCCCTGAAAATCGCCGCGAGAAAACAAGTATTCAACTGTTAGTAGTACGGAGCACCCGAGGCTCGATGACGGGGCTAAAAGATTGATTTCTTGATTTCATACTGACCGTATTCTATCTGCGATTCCCTCCGTGATCTCCGTGCCCTCCGTGGTCAAGAATGCGATTTGTGTTTTGCCTCTGGCGGTCCCTGAGCCTCTTTTTTGGACTGCAACCGAATTTCTTCGTGCCACGCAAAAATTCTGAGCGTTAGTAGTATGAAGTCCTGCTCGGCAAGCAGGACCTACCGAAATCGGCTAGCGCCTCAGGCTCAAATCAATTGGGTTCGGTAAGTGTGTTTCTGCCGGCGCCTAACAGAATATTTCCAGGCACGTCAATTCCGGGCGACAGTTCCACCGCAGTGGATCCTTTCCGCCGATGCCGCGTGAAACGTGCAGCGTGAATTTGTCCAGTCGGAATAATCCGGCGGCAAAGCGGACTCCGTAGATGCTGGGAGCGTATACCGGACCGATAATCGGCAACACGACCTGGCCACCATGCGTGTGACCGGACAGCATCACGTCGTAGCCGCTTTTCTGAGCGAACCGCAATTGATCTGGCGAATGACTCAGCAAAATTCGCAGATCAACTCCAGCATGAGTTACGGACGGCGGAGCGGGGCCGATCCAGGGTAATTCAGAACCAGCGAAGAGTACATTCCGGTCGGCAAGCTGGATTCGTGCATGTGTGCCAGCGACGCATTTCCAGCCGGAAGCAGCCAGCGTTTTCCGAAAATGTTCGTATTCATAACGCCAATCGTGATTGCCCAGAACAAAGAAGCATGGAGCGATTTTTGTGAGCGGCTGAAGAATCTCCACAGCCGTGGCCAGCAGTTCCGGGTTGTCGATCAGATCGCCGGTAAAGACGATGGCATCGGGATTCAGTTCGACTGTTTTTCTAACCATGAACCGATAGAAATCCATGCCGGGGCAATCGATAAAATGCAGGTCCGAAAAATGTGCAATCCGCAATGGGCGACGTGACGATGCCAGAGGACTGGGGGTTTGAATTTTCTTAACGTTGACCTCCAGCGTCAGAATCTCGTTCCACGGCCAGACAATCGTGGGACGCCAGCGGGAACCCCGGATGTTGCGCAGTGTCGTGTCCTGTTGAGCAATCGCGGCGACGTCGAAGACCTCACGCGTGGCGACTTTGGAAAACTCAAAGCGGCGTATCCACTGCCAGCGAAGGACTCCCAGGAAGCATGGAATCGTCCCAAGCAAAGTGATGCACAGGATTGTTTGCCAGAACTTTGTCTGTTCGGACAGCAGGCCGCCAGTCAGAAAGCCACGACGGCCGAGACCGAAGTTCCACAACAACAACCATGGATACACGACAATCGCCAGGTCATGCAGCGCACGAAACATCCGCAGATAAGTCACTTTGACAGGAAAAGCATGTGAGCGATTGACGACCATCACCCACAATTCGGTGTGGCCGATGCAGCTCAACAAGAAAATTGACAAGCCTGTGAGCTGTTGCATTCAATGTTCGTCCATGAACCTTGTCTTGATTTTGAAGTATCGTACTGGGAAGTTGCTAAGTTAGTCCTGATCCACTTGATTCAGAAAGTCGACAAGAGTCCCAGGCCCCGTGGCGGACTTGCAAAGCTCCAGAAACTGCGCCAACAGCTGCGCCGAGTGCAATTCAGCAATGCGCCTGACAACGGCGTTTGCCTGATCAGGAAATCGAAGCTCCAGCACCACGCGGATTCCCGCTTGAAGTCCTTCTTCCCGTCCCTTCTCGAGACCTTGCTCGAGACCTTGCTCAAGACCTTGTTCGAGACCTTGTTCGAGACCTTGCTCGAGGCCCTGCTGAATCCATTGTTCTGCGATCGTAGGCATTGGCGATTCTCTTTCCGTCTTAACCGTCTTGACTGTACTAAATGCGAGATGTAGGGCTTCGGTGAGTTGCTTGGGGCTGATCTTATCCGTGGAGTTAGAGAGATAGACCAGCACAGCTTTCAGGCATTCAAGGCCACGCGGCTCATCAATGATCTGAACAAACAACTGCATGATTCCGGGCAATCGCTCGGGCAATTCGTCACTGCGAACATATTTTAGC
>JAYSPO010000377.1:0-13085 GCA_043722015.1 Candidatus Kuenenia sp.
GGCTTGCAGAGTATCCTGCTGTGTGACAAGTCCGTTCTGATATCGAACCTCTGCGTTGGCGCGAAACGACTCCAGAATGACAGCATTCTGTTCGTTCAGCTCAAGTTGTTGACGAGCCGCATAGTAGTCCCAGAATGCAAGAGCTGCGACTTCCGCCAACCGTTGTCGAGTTGTCTCAACGTCGCGTTCAGCGCTGTTGGATGCTGCATAGGCCGCAGCTCCTCTGAGTGCTCGTTTTCCATGCCACGGGATTTTTTGTGACGCTTCCAGAGCATAGGCAGATTCCACGTTACGCGAGCCGAATGACGATGGAGCCACTGTTGCTCCAAACATCGGATCGTCAAGCGAAAAGACCTGCGGATATCTTTGTGCGGCGGCCTGCCAGGCGGAATACATCGCTTCCACCGACGGATGCACCGCCTGGACTTCAGCGACGAGCGACTCCAGAGACAGTTCGCTTTCGGATGTGAATGTCGTGGCCACAGCTATTTCGGACACGGTTGCTGTGGGTGTATTTTCCTCGAAGCTGACCGTCGTCGCGCTTTGACGACTTGCACTCAGTTCCATTGGTTCGCTGTCAGCGAGATCTGCCGGATTTGCAAGAAGAGCTGGTGGGGAGACCGATTTGCTCAATCGAATCGGCGGCGTACGGCAGCCGATGGTCGGTGCTATCAGGATCGAGCATAAAAGAAAAGCAATGACGCGCCGCATATCGCCTCCATGCGAAATCGACTGAACTGCGGCTGGCAGGTTGATTCGAAGCACTTGCAGTACTTCCAGGGTTAGCACCTCGAAAGAGTTATCGGTTAGCGGGAAGCATCTCAAAAACAAATGGGTGCGATGCATGAATAGACTAGCCAACAGTTAATACCGGAGGATTCACTTCGTCGTATCTCGCGATGTGTGGAAGATCAATTCCGAGACAGAGTCAGCCAGATCAGGGTCGGTCGTACGCTTTCCTGGTGAATTTTGGCGTAGAAGTTTAGAATTGCCCGCGCGATGGGCCTTTTCGTCGTATTCAAAGTATTCGCGTTGACATCAAAGTGTCGAATCCTATACTCGGTGAATCGATGAGCACCATCGGCCAATCTTTACTGGAAGTGCTGTAATGCAGCGTTTTCGTCACATCCTGCGGAATTGCCTTATCCTGGCAATGATTCCGTTGACCGTTTTCAGCGGTCGTGTGGCACCCGGTTGCATTTGCTCCGACGGGCACTTTGAGCCACGGTGTGGCGCTGGAAAGTGCTGTTCCGCAACTTCCAGCTCGGTGAAGACCGAATCATGCCATTGCAGCAAATGTTGCCAGTCGAAGCAGGGAACAGCAAAATCCTGCTGTTTACATGCGGCCCATCCAAGTCACATTCGGCACTCTTCGAGTCCTGACAGTCCGCAGAAGTGCTGTCATCCGCTGACTCTGTTGCCAATGGTGGCTGTAGATGATGCGGCAGTTCAGGCGCAGGTGGAATGTCCTGAATTCAGCGACACTTTCACCGTGGCGGTGCTACAAGTCATCGTGGAGCCAGTCGCGTTTGTCCCGCTGGTTGAGTCCGGGCCTCCCAGAGTGCGGCTCTATGTCTTGCAGAGCCTGCTGATTTAAGCCGCTCGTTGCCGGGCTCCGCTGCGTATTTGACGGTCCGTCGCCCCGTTCCGTCTGACCTCACCGTTCATGTGTCATTTGATGACATTCTTTGACGCAGTGTGTGGTCCTGCTACGCCGCTTGTAATGACCTTGCCACGCATCTCTGGCTTATTCCGTGCGTCACTCGGGCTCCGTTGCCCGCGCAGAAGTGATTGATTTGGAATAGGCATCCTGAATCCGCGACCCGGTGTTCCGGAGTGACCTGTTGGCGCTCCCGCTTGGTGTCGCACGTATTTCCCACGTTCAATCCACTAAGGACTATGATCATGTATAATCTCTTCACAATGAGTTTGGTTGCTGTCACTCTGAGTTTTGTAATGACCGATTCAGCCCAGGCTGGCGGTCGTAATCGATGCGGCATGGGATCAGGCTGTGCGGCTCCAAGTTGCTCGGCTCCAGCCAGTTCGGTGCCGATGGCTACTCCTGCACCTGCAGCAGCGGGGCATAAGGACCATGCCGTGGCGACACCGCCAGCCACCACTCAGGGGAATTCAGGAACCTATCGCAGTTTCTCCTATGAGCCGACGGTGCCATCCAGTGGCGGCGTGTTCAATGGCTCGGCTCCCGTGTACCGATCGCGCCCGGCGAACCGTTCGTCACATTCACAGACACCGAGCTATCTGCTGCCGAAGACTGACCCTCGCCGTTACAACGGCTTCTGATCAGCTGAGGCTTGTCTGATTCTCACCTCATGGTCTGAACTTGTTCAGGCCATGAGGATTTCCCGATTCGCATCAATTCCCCGCAAATCCAGCACGTATTAAAGTCCAAAATGTGGGGCAGACTTCCAGCCTGCCGAAGCAGTGACCTGCAGTGATTTCGTTAGTGATGATTGCAGTGATTTAGGCAGGCTGGAATCCTGCCCCACAATAGCGAACCCCAAAGTCACGCCATGACCAGTCACCGGTGGCGTGACCCTTTTTGTCGTTGATTCGAACTGCGGCAGTCGGACGTGGTTGGCGGGTCTGCGTTAGCACCATGTCCTTAGTCGGCTCGTGTTCCGGCTGCCGCTCTTCGGTTTTCAGTTTTACGGGTATGAACATGTCCGAAAATCCATCCAGTAACGATTTCGTCGATTCGGAGACGCTGACAGGCGACGAAGGAGGCCTGCGTGCTCCGCCACATCTGAGGGGCTGGCGAAAGTGGTGGTGGTGGTTTGACTTTGTCATTCTGGTGAAACTCGCTCGACTTCGTTTCATCGGCATTCTGCTGCTGATTGGGCTGATGATCACTCAATGGGATTTGCTGCTCGCGCATTACGACAAGTGGACACGTCCGGCTGTAGCCGTAGATTCTGCACGCAGCGGTATCGAGTGGTTTTGCCCAATGCACCCAGCGATCGTGCGGGACAACTCAAAAGAAAAATGCCCGATCTGTTTCATGCCGCTGTCGAAGCGAAAAAAGGGAGACGGCACCGTTGAGGCTTTACCGGCTGGTGTCGTCAGCCGCGTACAGCTTTCACCGTATCGTGTCGTCCTTGCTGGTGTGCAGACGTGGGATGTGAAGTATCTG
The DNA here is from genome assembly GCA_043722015.1 of Candidatus Kuenenia sp. GTDB lineage: Bacteria > Planctomycetota > Planctomycetia > Planctomycetales > Planctomycetaceae > SXXK01. The sequence continues at coordinate 3,152 of JAYSPO010000377.1, forward strand.
CCGCTTACCAAGGAAATCGCGGCAGTCGGCTATGTCGAATTCAATGAAAGCGGTCAACGCAGCATTTCCGCACGGTTTGCCGGGCGAGTTGATGAACTGTTCGCCAGCCAAACCGGTCGCATGGTTAAAAAGGGTGATATCCTCGCGTCACTCTATAGCCCGGAGTTGGTTGTTGCGATGAAGAGTCTTCTCGACGCGAAGAAAGCCGGAAACGAAGCACTGCTGAGCAGCACCAAAACGCGACTTCAGTTGCTCGGCATCAGTGACGACCAGATTGATGAAATTCTGACGAGCGGCGTCAGTAACACGCACCTGAAGATTCGTTCGCCGATCAGCGGTCACATCATTCGGAAATATATCCGCGAGGGTCAATACGTCCAGGAAGGGATGCCTCTGTTCGATGTCGCGGACCTGGATACGGTCTGGATTCAGGCTCAGGTCTACGAAGACGACCTGCTGTTCCTTCCCGAAGAACTGGCTCATGCCAATGGGGCTGCTGTCGCGGAATCACTGCCGGTCATCGCGACGACGAAGGCACTTCCGAACGAAGAGTTTCACGGAATGCTGACGTTCGTCTATCCGCACGTCGATCAGCAGACCCGCACGGTCACTGTTCGATTCGAACTCAAAAATCCGAATCACAAACTGAGGCCGGGCAGCACCGCCACAGTTGTCATCAAAGTTCCGCCGGAACGCTGGGCGTTGCTTACTGACATGAAGTCATCAGACAGTGAACACACCGAGCGGCTGATGCGGGGCGAGATGCTGGCGGTGCCACAGAGTTCCGTCATCGACACAGGCAGTCAGAAGATTGTCTATCGCGAATCCGGACCGAGTATGTTTGACGGCGTCTTGGTCGAACTCGGGCCGAAGATGACAGGCCCGGACAATGTGCCGTTCTATCCGGTGCTCGCCGGGCTGGAGTCCGGCATGAAAGTTGTGACATCGGGTTCATTCCTGGTCGATGCTGAAACTCGATTGAACCCATCCGCCGGTTCGATCTACTTTGGCGGCAGCGGCGGGTCGGGCGGTGACAGGAATCGCATGACAACCGTGCGGCCCACAACGCCAGACGATCCGGACGCCACACACTCCGCCGCACTTGCACCACTTTCACCGGAAGACCGTCAGTCGGTCGATTCACAGCGATTCTGTCCAGTGCTGACACAGAACCGGCTTGGGTCAATGGGCACTCCTGTAAAACTCACTGTCGGCGGGGAATCGGTATTTCTTTGTTGCGAAGGATGCAGGGACAAGGCACTTTCAGATCCCTCCGGCATTCTTGCCAAAGTAAAAGAACTTCAGGGGAAAGACCTGCAACCTGCACAAGAAAAAAGGGCGACAGAGAATTCGAGCGACTTCAAGAAGGAACAATCGATCAAAGAGGCTCTGGCCGAGCTGGATCCGGCAGACCGAGCAGTCGCAGAGACCCAGCGGTTCTGTGCGGTGCTGGAATCGAAACGGCTGGGTTCGATGGGGCCTCCTGTCAAACTGATGATCGATGGACAATCTGTGCTTCTCTGCTGTGAAGGCTGCCGGACGAAGGCATTGAAAGCTCCGCAAGAGACGGTCGCGAAGGCAAAGTCGCTGGCCGGGGGCAGTCATGATTGAACGAATTATTGAACTCTCAATTCGAAATCGCTTCCTGGTCCTGATTGTCACAGCGGCGATGACTGTGGTGGCAATCTACGCGACGATCAACACACCGGTCGATGCGATTCCGGACCTGAGCGAGAACCAGGTCATCGTGTTCGTAGACTGGATGGGCCGGAGTCCCCGTGAAATCGAAGATCAGGTCACTTACCCGCTGTCCCGAAAGCTGCAGGGGCTGGCAGGCGTGCGGGCCGTGAGGTCATCGTCCGAGTTCAATTTTTCGATGATCACCATCATCTTCAAGGATGACATCGACTTCTACTTCGCTCGGCAACGAGTGACAGAAAAGCTCGCACAGGCAAACACGTTTCTTCCGCCGGGGGTTGTTCCGTATCTCGCGCCCGACGCCACAGCTCTGGGACAGATTTATTGGTACACAGTCGAGACCGATCCTGCGCACCCGTTAGATCCAGGTCGCCTGTGGGCACTCAACAAGTTTTACATCGCGCCACAGATCAACTCTGCCCAGGGCGTTGCAGATGTCGCAATCGTGGGTGGCTCACCAATGGAATATCAGATCGATGTCAGACCGGAAGACTTGCGTTCCTACGGTCTCACTCTGGGCGAACTGTATGCCGCGGTCGGCAAGAGCAACCTTCCTTCCGGCGGCGGCGTCATTCAGAAGAACAACGCCGAATACATCGTCCGCGGAATCGGCTGGATTCGCGGTAAAGAAGACATCGAGAACACGGTCATCCGCGAAATCCGGGGAACGCCGATCTACGTTGGCACCGTTGCCAGTGTGCAGCTGGGTACACAGTTTCGCCGCAGCGTGTACGAAAAAGACGGCAACGAAGTCACCGGTGGTGCCGTACTGATGCGGCACGGAGAAAACCCGCTCGCTGTGACCGAGCTGGTGAAAGAGAAGATCCAGGAACTTCAGCCGGGCCTTCCGCCAGGTGTGCATATTGTCGCCGCCTACGACCGGACGCGACTGATTCACGGGGCGATCCACACGCTAACGACGGTCATGTGGCACGAGATGCTGATTGCGTCGGTGGCCATTCTGCTGATCCTCATGCATGTCCGCAGTGTGTTCGTGATCTGCGTCACGCTGCCTCTGGCCGTGCTGTTTTCGTTTCTGATGATGTGGTTGCTGCGGACGTTTGGCATCATCGATATTCAGGCCAACATCATGTCTCTTGCCGGCCTGACGATCTCGATTGGTATTCTGGTCGATCAGGCGATCGTCATGACAGAGAACGCAACGCATCATCTCAAGGAGCACTTCGGCGATCAGAACGTGACCGGCGACATTCGCGAGCTGGTGATACCGGCCTGCCGAACCGTCGGTCGTCCAATTTTTTTCTCTGTGCTCATCATGCTGTTGTCGTTCATCCCGGTGTTCATGCTCAGCGGTCGCGAAGGCAAGCTGTTCCATCCGCTGGCGTTCACAAAGAGCTTCGCCATGATCGGCGTAGCCATCATTTCAGTGACCGTCGTGCCTGCACTTATTCCGACGTTTCTCAAAGGACATCTCCGGCGTGAAGAGGACAACGCGATCGTTCGGAGCTTCATTCACATCTACAAACCGCTGCTGACGTGGGCATTGCCGCGTCGCAATCTTGTGATGTGGGCATTCGCCGTTCTGCTGGTGCTGGCCGCTGGCATGTTTCCACTGCAAGCGGTCATCGGACAGGGAACATCTGAGACGGCATGGCGGAGTACATTTCTCGGTGTCTTCGCGTTGGTCACGTCGCTGACCGTGCTATTTACGCGAGTCTGGTACTGGCAAGCATTGTCGCTCGTCAGCCTGCTGTGCATAGGTTTGTGGGCGTATCATTTTCCCAAGATCGGAGTGGCGTTCATGCCAGCCCTCGATGAGGGTACGACACTTGATATGCCGATCACGGTTCCGCGGGCGAGCGTCACGCAGGCAGTGGATGATCTGAAAGCCCGCGACGCTCTGCTGCGATCGTTTCCGGAAGTTGAATCTGTGATCGGCAAAGCAGGACGAGCCGATACACCGACTGATCCGGCTCCGCTGGATATGGTCGAGACATTTGTCAACTTTCGTCCGAAAGAACTCTGGCCGAAGCGAGTGATTCGCTATCCGGACGCCGCCAAACAGGTCGACCGTGTTCTCACAATTCTGGAAAAGAAAGGCTTCGTCACAATGGCCGCCTCGAAAGAGGACCGTGCCACACTCATCAACGATGCGGCACAGAAGTCGATTGAACGATTCGACGAAACGATTCGAGAACTGGCGCTTTTGCGGTTTTCTGAGTTTGAACGTGAACTGGCTTCGCAGCTCGTTCGCTTTGCGATCGCAGACTGCCTTGGAAAATGGCGATCAGACGGATCACTTAAAGCATCGTTTTCCGAATCTTCATCAGTGGACTCACTCACGAATGAATTCGTGCCTCGGTTTGGCGTGTGGCTCGCCGAAGCTCCTGCACTCGAAGACATCAGCGCCCTTGTCCAGACGCTCGCCCGTCAACTGAGCCAGGCTGGCCACCTCACGGACTCGGTGACGGCGCTCGAGCTCAAAGAATCGATGATCTCTGCCGCATGGGATGGTATCCGGCAATCGATGGGGGGGCAACCAGCGACGTTCGCGGACGCAATCCTGAAATCGGTCACGTCAGAACGACTCCGACTTTGGCGCGAGCGAGTGGATCAAGTCAACTGGGAGTTGTTCGATTATGGTTCCGAAGCCTTTGTCAGCTATGCCATTGAAGAAGCGGTCCGGGTGGCCAGCAGCAACGGACTCCTTTCAGGGTTGCCGCATGAATCCGAAACCAGGGCGTTCGCGGATGCCTCCGTCCAGTCTCAACTGGCTCGAGGTTCGGACCTTGCGTCACCCTCCTTCATAGCCGCTGAATCTCCGTTTTCGGCAGTTCGTGATGAGTTGGTACCGGAGTTTCGGAAGTCCGTTTTCTTCTGGCCTCGGCAGACTGGTCCGAAGGGAGACCTTGTTGATGACGAAATGAGTCGCGTTCTGCAGGTTCCCGGGTGGAGCAACATTTTCACTCAGCCGATTATCAACCGCATCGAAATGCTGTCCACCGGTGTGAGAACTGATATCGGTGTCAAGGTGTTCGGTCCGGATCTGGAGACGATCGATAGGGTCTGCAAAGAAATCGAATCAGTGCTCAAGCCGGTGAGTGGCTCGCGTGATGTCGTTGCCGCACCGATCATGGGCAAGGGCTATCTGCAGATTGACATCGACCGAAAGGCCGCTGCACGTTACGGCATCAGCGTCGAAGACATTCAGAACGAAATCGAAGTCGCGCTTGCTGGTCGGACCGTGACCTACACCGTTGAGAAACGAGAGCGGTTCCCTGTTCGAATTCGCTACGCTCGCGTGAATCGTGAAGATGAAGAGAGTATTCGCAAACTTCTGGTCAGTTCCAACGGCATGTCGCTGTCCGCCGGTGCAGCAATGGGAGCGGGAATGAGTGGCCTGCCGGGCCAGAACACCTCTCTGTCGTCAGCAGCTGAGTCATCACAGCAAGCTGAATCGCTGACCGCACCGAGTGTTCCCGATGATTCGCATTCGGCATCTCCCGCTCATTCGTTGCGCGGGCAACCCCTCATCCCGCTCGGAGTCCTGGCAGACATACGCATTGTCGAGGGACCAGCGATGATCAAGAGCGAGAACGGTCGATTGCTGAACTATGTGACTCTGAATGTCCGAGGTCGTGACATCGGTGGTTTTGTTGGTGAAGCTCAGCGTGTGGTCTCTGACAAAGTCAGGCTGCCGGAAGGCGTTCATATCGAATGGAGCGGTGAATTTGAACACCAGGTTCGAGCCGCTCGTACCCTGCGAGTTGTGTTCCCAATCGTGATCATCCTGATCTTTGTGATTCTCTACATGACCTACCATGACCTTGCCGACGCCGCACTGATGATGCTGGCGGTCCCGGAAGCGCTGGCAGGTGGTGCCTTCTTCATGTACCTGTTTCCGAAGATCACGAACGGGTGGGACACTCCGCCGATGGATTTCAGTGTTGCCGTTTGGGTCGGCTTCATTGCATGCTTTGGTATGGCCACTGAGACCGGCATCATCATGCTTGTGTATCTGCGAGAAGCCATCGACAAACGGGGCGGACTTGAGAACATTCAGTCGCTGGAGGAACTCCGCCAGGCAGTGATCGAAGGGGCTGTGCATCGCCTTCGTCCGAAATTGCTGACCGAAGGAGTCGCGATTATCGCAATTTTCCCGATGGTGTTTGCGAAAGGCGTCGGCGGAGAAATTCTGGCTCCGATGGCCTTGCCGGTTCTTGGCGGTCTGCTCATTTCCGATGAAGTGGTCGATCTGTTTCTGCCTGTCCGTTTCTACTGGGTTCGTCGCGCCCGATGGTTGAAACTGCATGGCAGAATTGACACGGGACATGTGACTCATTCAACAGTGGCAGTCCCAACGCCCTGAGTTTCGCCTTTGAGGAGATCATTGGTCGCCGTTTACAACTTCTTCCGGGCTCGATGCGTCGCCGTTGCGACTCATTCCGGGCTCACTCTGAAATGGAATTGCCAGCATCCGAGGTAATCGATCGACTTGTAGTTCATCGCGAAGATGCAATACTCCGATGGTCATTTGCTCATGTCCTGCTGCTGGCTGGGCGCGATATGTTCCAAGGAGAGAATCCCAACATGACAGATTGAAACCAAAATTGCTGTTCGCTTCGCTGCGGATCACCGAGTGATGGACGCGGTGCATGTCTGGTGTAACGACAATCCGGCGAAGCACACGGTCCAGCCACAATGGAATTCGCACATTGCTGTGATTGAACATCGCGGTGGCGTTGAGCAGCACTTCGAAGACGACGACCGCGACAGCCGATGGACCAAGAACCACGATCACAGCGAGTTTGATAAACGCGGAAAGCAGGATTTCCAGCGTGTGGAACCGCAGACCTGTGGTTACGTCGAAGTCCAGGTCAGCGTGATGGACCATGTGCAATCGCCAAAGCACCGGAATTGCATGAAACAAGACGTGTTGCAGATAAATTGCCAAATCGAAAATGACAATTGCCAGCAGAATTTCCAGCCACGAAGGCCAGTCGAAAGCCTGCAACAGTCCCCAGCCTCGTGCGTCAGCAGCAGTGGCGGCGGCGGCAGACGTGATTGGTATAATGAGCCGCACCAATACTGTGTTCAGGGCTACCAGACCCAGATTGCTTGCCCAGCGAGGTCCTTTGCGAACGGCCAACCGACGACGCGGCGTCAGTACCTCCCAGAACGTCATGAGCAGGAAGATACACAGAAAAGATCCCAGTCGTACGGTGATTTCGATGTGGCCCGACATGGATTTTGGAAGCCTGCGTGCTGCGCATTGTCCAGAACAAAAACAGATTGCCATGCGACTTTTTTATGCGGCAGATTCACGCTTCACGAAGTGCATTAGCGATCGGAACAGTCGAGGCCTGGATTGCGGGTGCCAGCCCAGCGATAACCGCACGATATACTTCTTGTTCATTGGAAGCTCCTTGTGGAAGGGAGGTTCCTCGATTTTCAGACTCTGTCTCACCCCCAATTCCTGGGTCTGACGGGGCAGCAGGTCTGCATCGCCCGGGACGCGCATCAACGTGGCGACAAAACCCGTAAGTGTGATCAATTGGATGACGAGGCAAGAACAGTCGCTCGACATTCCCGCGAATGCCAGTAATCGGTTGATTCAACAAAAATGGTAGCGGATATTCCCACGTCGATGCTCACTCAGGATGAACCGTCCTGAGTCAGATGCGTTTTCGTATTCACACTACTCAGGTCATATCGACAGACCCGGCAAACGGATCGTCGTCAACTACGTCGGTGGTGACGACCGCGGCGAGAAATCGGAGTTCACTTCACTGCTCCGGTCCGACACACCGGAGCAGCCAACAATTCAATTTGCGAGGGCTCGCCTCGCCGTCAAATGGCGCGGTCGAAATGACGACAATGGTGCCGTGGCGACGCTGCAGCGGGTGGTCGCGACTGCGGCGTTCAAGGAGACAAGCCGAAACAACTCAGGAGGGCGTGTCCTGAGTGCGCAGGTTTTTCGGGCTGTGGACAGATTGGTTTTTACCGAAAAGCATGCGGTTCCTGGAGCTTTGGTCTAGACGACTTGTTTCTGACCGTGCGGAACTCAACGCAGTTTTGACGCGTCTGAAACCGTCAGCTTTGTCGCTGGATGGCGTTTGCGGGATGCACGAAGGGCGGTGTCCGGGGAAAAGGCATCGCGGCCGGAGCGGTTGGGGAAGCCGGGCCATGCGGCAATGCCTGCCGGCATCACGTCGGAAATTCGACGCCGTTCCGGAGCCACATAACCAGGAATCGCCGGGTCGTCAAAAACAGACCTGCGCCCCCATAAGGCGGCTCGTCCGTCGCGGTACAGCGGAATCCAGTCCGGATGATTGTCCAGATGCTGCACGGCGGCCACATCGGCGATGCAATCCATGAGTACCAGATTCGGGTTGCCGAATTCAAGGACGCGATTCGAATCGACCGGCCCGGACTCCGCACCGCGATATCGACGCGACATGTCTGAACCAAACAGCAAATCGAAATTCATGTCCACTACGGTCTGCGGATAACATGTGTCGTAGCGACCATCAAAGCCGACCGTTGTGTCCGGTGCCAGGGCTGCCAGTGCGTATTGAGCCCAGTCGAAAGTCACGACCATCCGTCCATGAATGTGCTCGTTCGCCATATATTCAAAGGCCGATACGGGATATTTGCTTCGATCAACACCGAATGTCGTCATCGTATAACCCAGCAGTCCCACAAGTCCGGCTGCCACGGCAGCAAGCTCCAGGCCAATCAGACGCGCGGCGCGGCCGGTGAATTCCTCGTGGATTCCCAGCGTCGGACGCCATACGACAAGTCGATGCCACAGGGACCAGACATGTTGCGGCATCCAGAATCCAAAGGCAATTGCAAAGAACGCCAGATGGCGCAGGTGGCCGATGGCCTGAACTGCGATGAGTCCCAGCACGATGATCTGAACCCAGTCACGCTTGAAGCGAGTCAGACAGACGCATCCGATCGACAATGCCGACAATGCGAGAAACGGAAACAGCACACCTCCGCCGTCCAGGATATTCGCCCATTCAGACACTTCCGGTCTTGGCTGACTGAGTGACACAATCATCCAGTACGGCAATTCATGGCCGTACGGGCTGATCAGCACCGACAGCATGGCCGCCAAACCGATGACCGCAAGCTGAATCAAAGTGCGCGTTGCCACGTGACCTTGCTGGAACCACAATTCCATGCCGCGCAATCCCAGCACCGCTACAAACACACACAGTCCCGCCGCAAAGCCACCATGCGAGTTGGTCCATGCAATCATCAGTGGAATACAGAACCACAGCCACCGCAGATCGACCGTCTGCGCAGACTGCCAGTCGCGAAATGCGCGGTCGATGGCAACCAGCATGATCCCAAAGCACAGGAAACTGAAGAGTTGCGGCCGCATGAGCCAGAACTCCGCAAGGCCTGCGGCAACCGGGATCATCGCCACGGCAGCCACCAAAACTGGTACTGCCAATCGGGACGCGTTTCGCACCATCATCCAGAGCAGCCACAGTCCTGCCATGCATTTGAAGATCATTAACCCGGAGCCATCGACGGTTCGCTGTCCGAACGCGACGGCCAGCTCGAACAGGTTTTCATGATTGACCCAGGGATGGTCGGGAGTCGCATAGGTATGCGTGGCGGTTGTTGGCATTCTGCCTGCGTGAATCCAGTCTTCTCCGTACTGGATGTGTCCCCACAGATCAGGTTCGATGCTGCGCCATGCCAGGAGATTAGCAGCGACCAGCATCAACAGTGTCAGAATCCCATAGTGTAACCAGCGCGGGATGGATGAATGGGATGTGTCGTGCATGGCATTGCGTGATCAAGAACCACCGCCGCAGTGGACGGTTGAGGGCAGAACCCGGATGTCATCGGACAGCCGGCCTCAGGCAACCTAGCTCAGACACCACCCACGTGCCGGACGTGTTTGAGTGCAGACGCGTTGCCGAACATCATCGTGCCGTGGCAACCGTCACAACTGTCACAACTGTCACAACTGTCGTAACCGTCGTAACCGTCGTAACTCGAAACTCGAAACTCGAAACTCGAAACTTGTCGCGCGGATTTGTGAGACCGTGTGGTTGACATTGGCTCGTCTCACCGCGTGCCCTGCGGGCCGCGAGCACAGCGTCCTGCTGGCTGGATTCCCACAGGCGGTGCGCTGCCTACACGGCTAAACCTCTGTACTACTAACGTTTTAAATTTGCGCAGGGCGCGAAGAATCTGAGGTCACGAGTTCCATAAGTCGTTTGGTACTGGGATATTGAGATGCGATGAT
>JAYSPO010000378.1:0-6544 GCA_043722015.1 Candidatus Kuenenia sp.
TCTTCGCCTGAAGGTTGCGGAATCCGGGTTTCAACTGCGGCTGTCATCGGCGAGGAGGATTCGACTGCCGAGGAATCCGGCACAGTTCCCGAATTCACCGCTTCATTGGATTCGCTGCAGCCAGTCAACATTGAAGCAATGCCTATCAGAACGATGTATCGAGCGGCTGTGGAAACATCAACACGTTGATAAGACATTTTTGGAACTCCAATCAAGGGATGGCACGCGATTCGGTGAGCCAGCAGGCGTTGCGTTTGAACCGATGACAACGGCACGCCTCAGTATGCCATATTCATCCTGACGATACAATTGCTCTGCCAGCAATGGATTGATGGGGGGGTGCAGTCGCCGATTTCGGTAGGTCCTGCTTGCCGAGCAGGACTTCGCGGCCACGCCGCGACCAGCGTCGAGTCGCGGTCGAAAGGACGGCTACACGGCGACGTGGACCGGATGTGCGACCCATGGCCGTTCGCCTTACGGCGAAAGTCCTTTCCGGCAGAAAGGACCTACTTTAACAATCATCCGCGACTGCTCCCATTGATGGGTGGCCGGGGTTGGAGGGCGCCAGCCCGAAAACTCGGGGCTTCCTTCGCTCCGCTCAGTCCAGCCCCGGCCACCCGATCTATCAAGGCACGGCTGACCGAACACTATGCTTGTTCATTTCGCCGGCGTTTCCGGCACCACACTGGCCTTGCCCGCATCAATGTTCTTCAACCATTGCACAGCACGCGGAATGCCCTGCTGAATCATGGAATCGTAGTGCTCGCCAAAATCGACTTCAACGTACTCAACCTGTTGGTTGTGCGCGCGAGCCTGATCGACAAAGCGTTTTGTTTCTCCAGCTTCGACGACACTGTCGTCGCGCGCCTGAAACACAAACAGCGGACATTTCAGTTTCTGCACGTTGCCTATCGGTGAAAACTGGCGGTCAAATTCTTTGATGCCTGGCAACAACAGAATGACTCCGAATGCTTCGCTGATGTCAGCATGAAACGCCTCCGTGTCTGAACACGGCGCGTACGCGATGCATGCGGCGACATCCGGATGGTATTCGCCTGCCAGCAGCGAAACCGTTCCGGCCGAGCTGTGACCTGCTGTGTAGATTCTGGCGGGATCAACTTCCGGGAGCCGAGCTTTCACGAATTCGATCACGCAGCGCGTATTCAGTGTGCCCGCTCCAGCAGCCTTGAACAGTTTGTAGGCCGCTGAGAACTCGCCATCAGAAGCAGTTTCCAGATCAGCCACGGCACCATCGAGCGAATACTGAATCGTCACAAAACCAGCCTCGGCGTACGGCAGTGTTTCATCGTGATAGTCCTCTCCGTCCAGGGAATTGCCAACCAACAGATTGGTGCCTGCCGGAGCCACCAGCACGCAGCCCAGAGATCGTGCGGCATGTTCGCCCGCTGGCAGGTAGATATTCATCTGCGTCTGTTCGCCCGGCCCGCTTCCCGTCAATCGTGTTCGAGCCAACTGGACGCCAGACGGGAAAGACGGCTGAAATGGCGGGCGCTGTGGAAAGATGTCCTGCTGTACTTTCACGTTCGCCACATCCGGAATACCCGCAGCTGATGATCCTCCGGCGCCGACAGACCTCAGCACCACAACGCCGATCACGATCACGATCACGATTGGCACGATGCTCACAGCCGCCACGATCAGTAACACTTTGACGACCGTTGACATTCCCGACTTGCCGGATGATCTGGCTGTGGCACCGCTTCGCTTGGCCGCCTTTGAACCCTGAGTCGACCGGCCTGGCATTGGGGCCGCTTCGTACGGCGATTCATCCCACGAAGCTGACGATGCGTCGTCCAGCCATTCGGCGTCATCGCTGTCGGCAGATTCTTCAGGATTCGATGCGGAGGGACGTTGTGGGCCACGATTCGCCGGTTTCTTCGGCTGCGCGGATGACTTTGGCTTTGCCACTGGTCGATGCGTGCTGCCTTGCGTCTGTTGTGGTTCTTCATTCGCACGCCTCGCGCGGCGTGCAGAGACGGGGCTCTGCTGTGGACGTGATTCACCGGTAGTCGCCGCGGCATTGGATTCAGCCGCCGGCACAGTAATCGCTGCAGAACATTCCGGACAGCGAACTTTTTTGCCACGCAGCGCATCCGCCAGATTCAAGGTCCGACCGCACGAACAGGAAAAGCGAACGGGCATGACACCGTATTCCTCTAAATGACTTTGATGTTCTTCTTAAGCACCGGTATTCTGCTATTCTACATAGCCACCCACGGCACCGCGAACTGCTCACAGGAATGCCATTATTTCCCGCACCGTCACATTAATATAACCAAAGATCACATCGTGAAAACAGCCTGTTCAGGAGTCCCGGCAGAGGCATCAGTTACGCAGGGTTGTTCTGCCACGACGCCAAAGTCCGTAATGTCAACGCCGAGATGCTGGAGTTTTTCCAGAAACAATTCGCGAAGGTGCAGTAAGTCGTCAGGTTGACGAACGATTCAATGTGACCCATTTTGTTTTTTTCGGATCAATAATCGATGGAATTGCGTGAACAGGATCTCAACCAAAGCCCGTTTCGTCAGTTTGAAAATTGGTTCCAGGCGGCCACGGATGCCGGGTTGCATGAACCGAATGCCATGAGCCTGGCGACGGTTTCCGACAAGGGAGCACCGTCCCTCCGAACCGTGCTGCTCAAGGTCTGGGACGAGAACGGGTTCGTGTTCTTTACAAACCACGGCAGCCGTAAGGCCCGGGACATTGCCGCGAACCCCAACGTGGCTCTGCTGTTCTACTGGGCGCCACTGCACCGGCAGATCCGGATTGAAGGTACAGCACAAAAGGTATCGACCATGGAGTCGCTGAAGTATTTTGTCACCCGGCCGCGCGGCAGCCAGTTGGGAGCATGGTGTTCGGAACAGAGCTCCACGATTTCGTCACGCGCCATCCTGCAGGCAAAACTGGACGAAATCAAACAGAAGTTTCAGGGCGGTGAGATTCCCCTGCCGTCGTTCTGGGGCGGCTTCCGCGTTGTTCCCTCCCGCTTCGAATTCTGGCAGGCCGGGGACGACCGCCTGCACGACCGATTTGTGTACGAGCCGGAGTCTGGCGGCGCATGGTCAATCCAGCGGCTGGCACCGTGAAACAACAGACGCAGCAGTTGCCATAATTCGTCCATCAATGCAGCGCCACGTTGGTTGCGGGGAATCTCAGTCGGCGGAGCGACTGAGTTACGTAGGCGACGTCGCTCCGCCGACTCGCATTCCTGTCAAAGCACATCCGTGAGGAATGCCACACCGCTTCAGGAATTCGCCTGTCCCCGATTCGCCTGTCCCCACAACCACGATGCTCCGTGTCGATGCCTGAGCAATGCGAGACACCGATGCTACGTTATGGAAAACTGGTCCGAACTGACGTTCCGCCCCCTGTTCCCGCCGGTCGCAAAACTGAAGGGGAATTGAAATGCAAGGCCCCGAAAACGCTGAAATCGCTGAGGTTGTAACGATTGGGGCGATCGAGGTGATCCGGGCAGTTTGTAAGCCCTTTCAGACGCCGTCAAAGTCAGCGCAAACCGCGTGAAATCAACCTGTGGAAACCATCAAAAGTCGCGCCTGAATGCCCTGAAAACACAGGACATTGACACGTTTGCAGGAGCCTTGTAAAGTCGCGTAACTGATTCACAACTTTGCGGTCCTGCTTTGCAGGAAACATGAACAGCAGCAACATGGAGGATCAGGTTTTGGACGGGCGATCTGAACTGTGGCGAAGCAAATCAACCACAACCAAAAAGTGGTGAACAGTTTTCGAAAACTCGTCCATCGGTTGATTGTGGTGATTGGTGTCTGTTGTGTGCTGGTCGTTGTCAGGAGCATCACCGATCACGTTGTGGCTCAGGAACATCGACCGTGGATGATTTCCGGTTCGGCTATCAGAGGCTTATCCGGAGGACGTACGAACACGAAACCTACGGATTCGAAACTGTTATGGATGGCAGACGTTGCAGAAACGGAATGGCAGTACATCGTGATTCATCACTCAGCCACGGAATCCGGCAGTGTTGAATCGATTCACGAAGAGCATTTGAATCGCAGGGACGCAGAAGGAAACCCATGGCTGGGGATTGGTTATCACTTTGTCATCGGCAACGGTCAGGGAATGCCGGATGGAACCGTGCAGGCGACATTTCGCTGGAAGGAGCAGATTCATGGGGCTCATTCCGGCAGTGAGGTGTTTAACGCTCGCGGAATCGGAATCTGCCTCATCGGGAATTTTGAAGAGACTTACCCGTCAAAGGCGCAGATGAATTCTCTTAAGTCATTGGTAAAAAATCTCACGGCTCGTCACCGGATCACTCCGGAAAAGCTCATGGGGCATGCTTCAGTGAAAGCGACAGCCTGTCCCGGAAAACACTTTCCTCTGAACGAAATCAGACAGGTGATTTCCAAAACGGAATTCTGATCAGCCCCGGAGGCTGAGCAGAAGATAACTCAAATGAAGGTCAGGATGAACTTCCAGTACCTGGTTTTGATGTGTCCTCCCCTACTCATACTCTTCTAAATCACGGAAGTCATTCACATGTTTAATCGCGTTCGAAGCATGTCGTTCTCGTCAGGTGAACTGGAATCTTTATTGCCGGACATTGACCTGGAGATGCTTCCGACAGAGCTGCGGGAAGTTTACGAATCGTGGAGCCAGTCTGTTGATTGCCCGTCGCAGTACTCCGGTTCGGTCGCAGAATCTGACTGGCCCGTTTCGATCTATGTGCCTGAACGTTACGAAGAGGGTTACGCATATCCCCTCGTGGTGTGGTTTCACAGCGATGCGAATGACGAAGATCAGCTGGAAGAAGTGATGTCGGCCGTCAGTTCGCAGAATTACATCGGGCTGGCACTGCGTGGCAACCGGATGCATGAAACAGCAGGCGGATTTCGCTGGGACGTCTCGTCGTTGCAGTTTGGATCAGTGCCCTTGCAGGATCTGCTGCACGTCACAACATGTCGCCTGCGACAGGCGTTTCACATTCACAGCGAACGCATTTTTCTGGCAGGTTCCGGCTATGGCGCCGACGCAGCTCTGCAAATGCTTATTCAGAGACCGGAGTGGTTTGCCGGTGGCATCCTGCTGGACCCGGCCTGCAAGACTGATTGCCTGAAAGCAGAGCGTCTGACGGGCCTGCGTGGCAAACCAGTGCTGATGAGCGTCTCCCGCAGTTGCCCCGGCGAGATGCTGGCCCGCAGCGTGGAAACTGTGCGAATCCTCAGATCTGCGGGTGGAAACGTGGACGTCGAACTGACCGAACAACCCGTCGATCCAACCGGCAGCGAAGTCCGGATGATCGATCACTGGATGATGAACTGCATCAACCGCGAAGCACTGGTGTAGTCCTGAAACGAGCGACACTCATTTGGAGTGCGGCGACTTGTCGCCGCTTTGCTTTTCCAGGACGGCATGTTTGTCCATTGGCGCGGAAAAACAGCGAACATTCCAGTTCAATTTCAGGTGCAGTCGGCAGAACAAACGAACGTCTTTCCCGGTGCCGAATTACCTGAAAAAGAAAGCGGTGACGAGTCACCGCACTCCAAAGCTCCGTCACGCCGGAGCATTCCCAAAAATACCGACTCACCCGATCCACGCATAGTTGGCATTGGGCAACGCAACGCAGGACTGTGCTGCGGTCGTGAGTCGTTGTAGCTCGGCAGGGTCTTCAATCGCGATGATGCCAAGTTCTTCCACGATGTCTGACGGCATGTTACTGTAAAGATAGACGCGCGCGTGACGGAGCGTGTTGATGAGCTGTGTGATTTCAACCGCATCCGAACCAGGTTCACGGCGTAATGGTTTCAGCAGTTCCTCAGGATCCTGGCAGCGTCGCAGCATGGTCGCACCGGGACCTTCCGGAACGGGCAGATCGGCGACGACAATGATCCGTCCATCGGGTTGCACGAGTCTTGTCGCCAGTTCGATGGCATTTCCGAATTGTTTCCATCCGGATGACGCATCGCACGGCACTGACAGCACAACGGCATCGACTTCTTTACGTGGCTTGACGCGCCACACGCGATCGACCAGGTCTTTGCCGGCAGTCATGACGTCTTCCGGCAATCCCGCCAGAATCGCGAGCGGTGTGTCGCCCGGACCGGGCACGATCTGAACGGAAAACTGTGTGCCCAGCAGCCAGCCGACTTCATCGACCAGTTGTCGGTATGGCCGCGGCTGTTCCGGCGTGAGCTCCGGATGTCCCTGAGTCCTTGCCTGCTGAATGGCATCCGTATCAGAAAACGATGGAAAAACACCGCTGGTTGTTCCTCGATATCCGAGCAGGCTGTCGAAGCACACAATCCCGATCGTGACCACCAGGTCCGCATCGGAAATTCTGCGATTCAAATACAATCGGTCACCGGCGGCCGAACTTGCCAGATAACTCAACTGATCTGTCGCCGACGGATCATGGACATGGACCGTCAGTTGCTGCTGCAGGTGCAATGGCAGTTTTTCAACAACGTGACTCCAGCCCGCACTGCCCGGATCCGGCGGCAGCAGCAATGAGAGCGCGATTCCACTGTCCGTGACCGACAGCAGC
>JAYSPO010000379.1:0-2947 GCA_043722015.1 Candidatus Kuenenia sp.
GCAATAAAGGATGCCTGCCGATGACGCTGGATCAGTATCTGAAATTGCTCGACTGGACAGGCCGCCAGCTTCGAAAGGACAAGGCTGGAAAAATCCCGATTGAGTTTGATCCGATTCTGGAGCGTCTGGACTGCAGCGCAGAATCCTGGCTGGATCTGGTGCAGAATTTCCGCAAGCGTTTCCGCACGGAAGCTGGCCTGGCCAGGTCCCTGCAGTCTGTCAGCTCGGCTCGCCGTTCTCGCCGCCATGCAAATTCCTCGGCGTAGAGTGGAGCAGGAGCGAAGCACGTTATGGACGTATCACGCCATTCTTCGCCGCAGTCGACCACTGCACCAATCGCCGCGACCCGGCATCGCCGCAATGCCGGAACGTGATACCCGCTTTTCCCAAGCGGGACAACTTTCAGGGTGAATTGCAATTCCACTGCGGAGACTCATAATTCGTGTGCTCCTAAGGGAGTTTTAGAGCATAGTTCGTTTCAGTCGAAAAATGACGGAGAAGTTTGAAGATGTCTGCGGTTGCCGAGTTTCCGATTCCCCTTAGCCAGTATTCCGAATTGCCGCTGGATCCGAAGAACCCGAAACTGACGGCGGAACAACGGAAAACGCTCAAGAAAAATATCGACATCTGCCGCGACGCCATTATCTTCTTCACTGCCATTGCAGATGCCAAGGGATTAGGAGGTCATACGGGCGGCCCGTTCGATACGGTTCCTGAAGTCTGCATTATGCATGGCTTTATGAAA
This sequence comes from Candidatus Kuenenia sp., assembly GCA_043722015.1. GTDB lineage: Bacteria > Planctomycetota > Planctomycetia > Planctomycetales > Planctomycetaceae > SXXK01. The sequence goes on from JAYSPO010000379.1 coordinate 746, forward strand.
CATGCGGCTGCCGGCGGCACTCCTGATGTTCTGCCGATCTTTTTTGATGAGGCCGGCCACCGCGTGGCGACTCAATATCTGATGGCCGCGCTCGAAGGCGAGCTGCCCGTAGAAAAGCTCTACCACTACCGCGAATACTTGTCGCATCTTCCGGGACATCCGGAACGCGGTTTTACTCCGGGCGTAAAGTTTTCTTCGGGTCGACTCGGACACATGTGGCCCTTCGTCAACGGCGTCGCGATTGCCAATCCAGGCAAAGTTGTTTTTATGCTGGGTTCGGACGGTTCGCAAATGGAAGGCGACGATTCCGAAGCCGCCCGACTTGCGGTGGCTCAGAACCTGAACGTGAAGCTGCTGATCGACGACAATGACGTGACGATCGCCGGTCATCCGTCAGACTATCTGCCGGGCTACGACGTTTCCAGAACCCTGGCAGGTCACGGTCTGAAGATCGATATCGGCGACGGCGAAGATCTGGATTCACTTTATGCACGCATGTGCGCCGCAGTAACCGCAACCGGGCCGATCGCATTGATCAATCGACGCAAAATGTGCGTGGGAATTAAGGGGCTTGAAGGCAGTGCTGATGGACACGACGTGATCAAGGTTTCGCTCGCCAGGGAATATCTCACTGGACGCGGCCAGACGGCTGCCGTCGAATATCTCAACAATGTCAAGAAGGGTCCCTCCGGCCCATCGTATGAAGGAAGTTGCAGCAAGAACATCGGCAAGAACCGTGATCTGTTCGGAAAGTTTCTTAACGAGATTCTTGATGGGATGCCTGAAACTCAGCGAATCGCATCGGTACGCGTGTTCGACTGTGATCTGGAAGGATCATGCGGCCTGAATCATGTGCGCGCTGCTCACCCGGAAGTGTTCGTGCGCGGCGGGATTATGGAACGCGGAAATTTCTCAGCGGCTGCAGGTTTCGGTTACGAATCCGGCAAACAGGGCGTGTTCGCGACGTTCTCAGCGTTTCTGGAAATGATTGTGTCAGAAATCACGATGGCGCGGCTGAATCAGGCCAATGTGCTGGCGCATTTTTCGCACGCTGGTTGTGACGATATGGCGGACAATACGTGCCATTTCGGCCTGAACAACATGTTTGCTGCCAACGGACTTCCGGATGAAGGTCGTGATACAACGCGGTTATACTTCCCGGCGGACCAACATCAGTTTAAGGCCTGCATGAAAAAGATCTACGGTGATGCAGGATTGCGATTTATCTTCTCGACGCGGTCCGGTGTGCCGGATCTGCTGCACGAAGACGGTGGTCGTGTTTACGGCGACGAATACAAGTTTGTGCCAGGTCGCGATGACGTGATTCGTGAGGGCAAAGATGGCTATATCGTGTCGTTTGGCGAAACCGTCTACCGGTCCCTGGATGCCGTGATTAAGCTCAAGGCTCAGGGCATCAATGTGGGACTCATCAACAAGGCCACGTTGAATGTGTACGACGAAGCCATGATGGAAAAACTGGCGGCGTCTTCGCTGGTGCTGGTTGCCGAGTCCTTCAACGTCAACACCGGGCTGGGTTCACGCTTCGGTACGGAATTGCTCAAACGCGGTTTCAAGGGAAGCTATAACAATATCGGCACATATCGCGAAGGCTCCGGTGGCTTGTGGCAACAGATGGGCCATCAAGGCATTGATTCGGAAGGCGTTCAGTCGGCCATTAAAGCGTTGTTGAAGTAGCTCTGAATTCGGAAGTGCGATCATGCTGTCGAATGGATTTCTCGGCTACCCGACAACCTTTATGCTGGACTTTGTCGTTTGCGCCCTGGCACTGATCGTGCCGGTGCTGCTGTGGAGCCTGTGGCTGGTCAAGTTTCGCCGACGTTATCTCGCGCACAAACGCATGCAGATCGCATTGGGAATAGTCCTGCTGCTGGCTGTCACGGCGTTTGAAGTGGACGTGCAGATGGTGCATGGAGGCTGGGAGAATATTGTCGCGAAACAGCAGTTGAGTCCCGACGAGCTGGCGGGAAAAATCAACATGGTCAGGCCATGGCTGTTAGTGCATCTGGTATTTGCGGTCACCACGCCGCTGCTGTGGATTCTGACGATCACACTGGCTCTGCTTCGTTTCAAAAATCCCCCTGTATCGGGAACGCACAGTCGTTTACACAAGGCACTCGGATGGGCATCGACAATTGACATTACGCTGACGTCCGTGACAGGATTATTGTTCTACTACGTTGC
>JAYSPO010000380.1:0-2168 GCA_043722015.1 Candidatus Kuenenia sp.
CGAAAACCACCCTCCAAAAACTCCAACGCCTCGACATCCAAATCGACAATATCAATCGATGCCAATGGCCTAAACCAGAAACCTAGCGCTGTAGTATTATCTACGTCGTTTCAACCATGGCCGACGTGAATTCAGTCGCTCGTCCAGTAGTTCATCAAGCAGCGATGCCGTTTGTTGAGCCTCCAACTGGCTGAAGACCTGATCCAACAGAGCGCTCTGAGCGGAGGAAATGCCGGTCCGGCGAATACCGGTCGCCAGCGTTTCGGCCATGACACCTTCATCGTCGTGCTCCTGACCAAGCAGATGCCCCATTTCGTGCATCACGACCGTCAGCAGATCCATCCGGTTCCGCTCTCCCTGATTACCAGCCCGGGAGAACTCGGAGCTGTTACCAGGCGTCGCATCAACAAACCAGCCCCAGCCAGCGGCGTTGTCGTCGAGCCAGATCGTGTTGCCAGACGCCTGTCCGAGCGTCGTGCCGCCAAGGTTTCTGATCTGAACAGTCATGCCACTCAGGGCGGACGTGTCCACGCCGGCGGCTTCCCAGCGGCGGAGAGATTCGGCGACGATCGGCTGATACCCGGAAGCAGGCAACGACTGGTCGACAGACTTTGTCGGAACAGCTGCGGCCAGGAGAGGGCTGGGAGCAGGCACCGCTTCGTCGAGGGCCAAAAGGAAGCCGTCCGCACTGCCATAACTTGTCAGCAAGGCTCCCGTGGGAAAATCGGCCGTCGCTTCAAATCGTCCGGTCGCATAAAGGGTGGTACCAATGATCCCGATCGGCTTTACTGCTCCATCAACCCCCGTGCCTCCCGTCCGCCACGCATTAAGGAAATTGCCTGAAGCATCCAGTTTAAGAAGCATCCCGTCGGTGACACCAGCACTTGTCAGTTCGCCGCCATTGCCGGATCCTGGATTAAAGTCCACCGTTCCGGAGAAAACGCCGCCGAGGTACATGGAACTGTCCAGCGGGTTCACGACGACCTCAATCCGGGCGTCATCAGTTCCTGTACTGCCGAAGCTACGTGCCCACTCGAGGATACCGGCTGATTTGGTATATTTGGCGATCACTGCATCTGAAGCCCCGGCGGTGGTGAGGTTTAGAGCCCCTGAGCTCGGATCAAAATCTACAGTTTCGGAAATGAAGCCGGAGAGATACAACGAGTTCACGTCGCTGCTAAGCCGCCAGTCACCGCCGTCGCCGCCCGGCCCACCAATCGTCTGAACCCAGTTCAGTGCACCGGATGTGGAATAGCTGGCGAAGAACGCGTCGTTGGTGCCGTTGCTGGTGCGATTTTGCACGGCAGCAGAAGGATTCAGGTCCGCAGTACCATTAAAATCGCCGGCAACGTACACGGTGCCACCATCCACAATCACGCTGCGAATGGAATCGTAAGACGAACCGCCGATCTGCCATGCGGACACGTAATTGCCCTGGTCGGTCAGCTTCAGGATGTAGCCGTCCGGAGAGCGAAACTTTCCCTTTCCTGCCGGAGTCAGATTGTTGACGTTGGCGCCCGGGTTAAAGTCGGTCGTGCCGTTGAAATTCCCCACCACATAGACATGACCGTCTGCGGCCGTGACGTCGTGGCCAAGTTCCTGACTTGTTCCTCCGACGCTCTTGTACCAAAGCGTTTCCCCGCTCGCCGGATTAAGCCTTACGACAAAGGCATCGGAACTTCCGGCGCTCGTCAGATCAGTGACGCCATCGCCTGTGAAGTCTGCACTGGCACGAAAGTTACCTGTGACGTAGAGACTTCCAGTCACCGGATCCTGCCGAATGCTGTTGACGCCATCCGGATCGATACCCCCAAAACTGCGGACCCAGAGGAGCCCTCCATTGGGATTGTATTTCGCGACGTATCCATCCTCGCTCCCGAGGGAAGTCAGATTGGTTGTACCGGCACCGATATTGAAATCAGCGACTCCGGTAAATGCGCCCCCAACATACGTGTTTCCCGCGGGGTCCATGATGGCCCGGCTGTAGACGGAATCGTACCCGGTCCCGCCGATTTGGCCGACCCACGATGTCATCAACGCACGCACTTCCAGTTGTTCCGTTGACGGAACCTGACGGCCACGGCGAGAGACGGATGATGAACGACGGCGATGATTGACTGAGAACATGATAAGTCTCCAAAGGGTTTGCGAAACGAGAAGTGAGGGGA
>JAYSPO010000381.1:0-2192 GCA_043722015.1 Candidatus Kuenenia sp.
CTATTCAATTCGAGTGCGAACGACCGATCTGGGCGGGTTGGCATTCGATAAAGTCTTTACGATCACAGTCACTGACGTGCAGGAAGATTTGACGCCTCCGGTCAGTTCAGTGCTGCCGTTGCCGCTGAATGCGACGTCATTGTTGATTCCAATTCCTGTGAGTGGCAGCGATCCGAACGGACCCGTGGGGAGCACGACTTCCGGTGTCAAAGAATTTGATCTGTACGTGGCTCAGGATTCAGGGCCGTTTGTAAAGTTTGCGACGGTTCCATTCAGCGACTCAGGCACGTTCTTCAATGCGACCAGCAACCACACGTACTTCTTCCGCAGCGTTGGTCGAGACAATGCCGGCAATGAGGAGATCAAGGCTGCGAATTATGCTGACGCGTTCATCCGTGTGGCTGACCTCGATAAGCCGATCACTCAGGTGACATCGGCAAGTGCCAATGCGACGGGGGCGTTTACACTGGCAATCTCGGGTAGTGAAGTCGGTGGCTCTCAGCTTGCGACTTTTGATCTGTATGTGTCGATCGATAATGCGGCTGCGGTTCTGATTGGATCGGTCAGCGGCGGCACTCCGACCGGTGGCGTATATTCCGCGACGGCGACCTATCAGGGTCTGGCCGATGGGATCTTGCACACATATCGCTTTTACAGTCGTGGCAGAGATACAGCAGGAAATGTTGAAGACGCACCAGCCATTGGTGACGTGACGACGACGCAAACGTTTGCCGCACCACCAGCATTGCAGGCAACTGGAATCGATGTGCAGGGCGGAGCGCGGCAGCGATCCTACATTACAAACGTGGATCTGTTGTTCAACACGGCGACTGGTGTCGGTGGACTCGCAGCTGCCAATCGAACCAAAGTGGAACGCTTTGGCCTTTCCGCAACGTCGGTCACACCAGGAACCGGGATCGACGTGCCGATCGGGTCGTTTGGTTTGAATGGCAGCAAACTGACGGTGAACTTCGGTTCGGCACTCAGCAATGACGGCTTCTATCGCATCCGAGCCGACGTCAATGGTGACGGTGATTACGACGATGCAGGAGAAATGTTCGAATTCTATCGCTTGCTCGGCGATGCTAACGGAGATGCGATCGTCGATGTGCTTGACACGGCTGTTGTGGATAGTCTGTTTGGTCGAGTCGGCACGAGTCTCGACGGCGACCTGAATGGCGACGGGATCGTGAATACGGCTGACAAGAGCTTCACGCTGCGAAGCTACCGAGGTCGAAAGCTGTCCGATCTGTTGAAGCCGTTGCTGGACGATTGATCCGTGGAGTGAGAATTCGTTATCGCCATGATGCGGAGCACGCTGGCGTTCGCTGGTTCACGGACGTTTTAGAAAACTCTGTTCAGTCGTGCGACTTTGATTTGTGCAACGTCCTCCTGGAGCCTGATTGTGAATCGATACTGTTTGATGAGTCTGATCCTGTGGCAATGTTTTGGTGCAACATGTGCTCTTGGTGGTGTGATTGTTGACGTCCGTGACGCCACAATGTCGGCAGGGGCAATTTCCTTCGTCGATGTGTGGTTGACCGGAGATCCGGGGGATACTTTGGAAGAGTTCGGCTATCGGTTTTCGATCATGGGGGCGACGCCGCAGTCGGGTGACCTGCAGTTTTCGGTTGTGCAGTTGAATTCGGAAGTCACTGAAACCGGTATTCCACCGTACGTTTTTCTCAACGACTCTGGTGGCTTCAATGCAGATCGAGTGGGCGGAGATCCTGTATTGCTGGGTGGCGGGGATATTCTTGGTGCGGGCCAGGATCTCTCAGTGGATGGGACGTTCCTACTGGCTCGGCTGGAACTGACGCACGTTGGTTCGTTGACCAATCCTAGTCATCAGTTTACTATTTCGTTGGTGCCAGGCAGTTCATATTTTGATACGGATGCCGACACGCCTGGCGTCCAACCGCTCGCGTTTACATCATTGTCGGGCACAGTAACAGTGAATAGTGCTGCCGTTCCGGAACCCGCCAGTTTCGTTGTTCTGGGTCTCGTGGCTGCGGTGGGGGGGTATGTGCGGCGACGGAAAAATGCAGCGTCTCGGGATTCTTCCCTTGCTGAAGTGTCTGATGGTGAGGTCTGAAAGTTGCTGACTCTAGCGGATTCTAAGCACCTGTCCAGAATTATGTTGGCATAATTCGTTTAACGGCGAGCCGCAGGCGTAGGCGATTCCCGCTTGC
>JAYSPO010000382.1:0-2033 GCA_043722015.1 Candidatus Kuenenia sp.
GCGACCACAACCGGTCCGGACTGGCAACAGCCGATGACGGTCAGGAACATCAGAACTGTGGATTACCAAACGCTGGGTCGACAACCCGGCTCACTGAAGAAACGTCGAAGAAGCCTCCAGATGCTCTTCAGCGATGGGTAAGCGTACAGCAGCACCATATGGTGTTTCGTCGCTTCAGCCTCTGGCGTTTCTTCTGAGTTCTCGATCGCGTTGTTTTCGATCGGCGCGGTCTCGACGTTCTTCCTGGCGGTAGGTGCGGATGTGTTCGGGGTGGTTCACGGCCCAGACGTCGGGACGAAGGCTGTAAAAATCTGTGCTGTCGGCCAGCAGTGCGTCGAGCACTCCTTTGATGTAGCTCCAGACGTGCAGATCGTTGCGGATCGCACTGCTGACGAGTGTCATCAGGTTGGCCGTGCGAGCACCAGCCGCGATGCTTCCAATGAAAAGCCAGTTTTTTCGGCCCACGGCCACCTGCTTCATCAATTGTTCGGTCAAATTGTTATCAATGGGCACCAGCGGGTTTGAGACGTAGACCTGCAGCGCGATCCAGTGATTGTTGATGTAGCCTGTCGCCTGACTGATCGCTTCTTTCGGCAGGATTTTCTTCACCAGATCGCTGTCCAGATATCCGCGCATGCGAAGCCATACGGCAGCGGATTCCTGCTGACGAAGCTGCAGACGCGAGTCGGCATCAAGACTGCGAGCCCGATCTTCGATGTCGTACAGTTCCTGAAACATCGCCAGCAGCACTGACGCCACCTGCGGATGATTGTCCCGCGCTTCAAAGACCTTGCGGCGCGCATGCGCATTGCACGCCGCATGGGTAATACCATCCTCGCTGCGCAGACTGATGCCCGTGTAGCCGCTGTAGCAGTCGGCGATGAGCACTCCTTTGAAGCGCCTGTCGATGAGAAACTGATCAGGCCCGTCGCGATGGCGACTGACGGTGAAATCGAAGATGTTGAGCGGCACGGTACTGCCGCGATAGGCCCACATCTTGGCTTTCACATGCTTCTTGTCGTCTCTGACCGCGGCGGACAGGACTTCGTGAATCCGCTGACTGCGCACATTGCCGGGAATGATCTCTGGAAGCACTTTCGGAAGCAGCAGCGTGACTCCCGTATCATCAGTTCCGATGACACTGTCGCCGCGAACTTCGTCAGCGAAGAATTCCACCAGCGGCTGCACCAGCTCGGCAGCGGCCGTTTTGATGTTCAGCAGCGTGCTGCGATGAGGCACCCAGCCACTGCCCGCAAAGATATCCTGTTCGCGGTACAGCGGCAGATGATATCCCAGATTCGAGGTGATGATTTCAGCCGCCACGCTGGTGTCGTAGCGATCGCCTTCGACAAGACCTTCCGGACGTGCGGGCTGAGTGACTTTGCACTGCGACTGATTCGGACAGGCGTACTTCGCAAACTTCGTGACTCGAATTTCCAGCGTTGACGGGATGAAGACCAGCGACTCCCGCACGTCGAAGCCGATCAGCGTTTTCTCGCCGTGAGTGCTGCAGTGCTTCTCGCTCTCAGGCACATCGACGATCTTTTCGATCCGCGGCAGTGTCGCCGGCAGAGATTCATCACGTTTCTTCTTCGGCTTCTTCGGCGGACCTGCAGGACCAGTCGGCTGTGTCTCGGGAGTTGCAGTCGCCAACGTTGTTTCATCGGCGAGCTGTTTTTCGTCGACGGCCTGCTGCAGACCGTCCACCGCGTCGGTCACTTCCGGACCGCCGCCAAAGTCGATCTTCAGCTGCAGTGGACTTTCAAGATAGCGTTCACTGCGACGACAAAAGAACAACTGGATGAGCCGATTGATTTCCAGCTGTTGAGCGGCGAGCTTTTCTGCCTGTTTGCGGATCGTGGTCGACTGCTCGCTGAGCAGTGCGTCCTTCTGTTCGAGCAGTGTCGAATTCTGCTTCAGCTGCAAGGACGTGTCGCCGTACTCCGAGCGCTGGCGAGCGTGTTCCGCCTGCAGCTTCGCGAATTCCCGTGTGAGTAAGTCCAGCTCCGTCATGGCGGGCCAGGATATTCATC
>JAYSPO010000383.1:0-2669 GCA_043722015.1 Candidatus Kuenenia sp.
CTGCAGGATCTGACTCATTCCAACCTTAACGTTCGTTGAGCCAGCTCCCTTCACGACCGGTGTATTTTCCCATTGATCCTCAAACACCAGCGCCAGTGATGCAGCCAATTGAGCCGCCTTCATCGTGCTCTGGTCGAACTGGCGAATATCACCGACGTCCGCCAATGACGATGCCAACCACGGAACGCCTGCAATCTGTCCTGGCTCTTCAATCCGAAGATGATGCAGCATCTGAGCCGATGGAATTTCTTTCGCTTTCGTTGAGAACGTGAACGATCCCAGTTCGTTGGCTTCCGTCACCAGGTAATTTGTTCGTTTTCCGTACTCGTCGCGTGCAATTCCAAGGCAATAGCGATTGCTCCCGACCGTCCGTGTCTGATTCTTCAAGATCCGCTCAGCGTGAATCGAATGCAATTTGATACTGATCGGGTTCACTCCGTCGGGTCGGGCATTCACAATCTGCTGAAATCCTGAACCAGTGCTCCACTGTTGCTGAACCGCCAAGTGCATCATCTCAGCGCCTGACAATTCACCGTTGTAGTCAGCGTTTTCGAACCATTCGCCCAGCACGTCTTCCGCTTCAGCGATGTACGCCGCAAACGAATCCTGAACGTCTTTCGACATGTTCGTCGGGCGTCGTGGATACACTTGCCAGTTGGGCCCACCAGGTCCCACGATGTCAGTCGCGTGTGTCGAGACCATCCCGGCCAACGTGGCATTGGTGCTGATCTCGAACGTACAGCGATCAATCAGCGTCGGCAGATAGCTCACGAGGTCGTCGTTGATCGAACGCCCCGTGACGTTTGCCCACTGAAGGGCGTTGAATTCTGTGGTTGATGCTGCATCCCAGCGCCGGACTTCTGCTGAATCCGCCAATTGCGGAACGCGACGCCCTGACCCGATGTCCCAGTTTTCTTCCGATGGTGCCGGAGTCGATCGACCGAACAAGCGACTGAGGAAACTCAGCATGAGCCACCACGGATTCCGGAATACTCATACCCCTGAACGATCATCCCGCCCGGATCTGTCGTTGCAGCAGCGTCCTCCATCTTGTCGAGTTGATCCAGGAACAGGACGATCCCAGGACGATTCCACGTCTGTGAACTCAACCCTGCCAACTGTCCGTCAGGAATGGTGGCAATGATCAACAGGCAAAAGTTTGCCTTTATCCTCGCCCCTGCATAGTCTCCATCAAGGAGACACTGAAGCGCCTGCTGTCGCGCGTACGTCAGTTCGTTGACGACATTTAAGCTGACTGGTTGTGGTGGAATTGCTGTTTCATCTGCCATGCCTCAAATGTAGCGAGTTGATGCATGGTGCATTCCGAAACTTATTTCCGAATTTCACCCAGTGAAATGTTAGTTAAAACCAGGACGACGTGACTGTCGTTCATTTTGTGGCCTGAATGTCTTGAATGCTTTTTGACATTTCGGTTCGAGACACGTGTGATACCGCAACACTGGATGCACGCTGGATATTTTCGTGCGGTAAGTTCCGCACGCTGGACATTGAGCGTTCGGCGCGAACACCTGCTGTTGTTCCAGTTTTAAAAATTGATATTCATTCCGACAACGACCGCATCGGAACACTCCACTTTCTTTTACGTCGTACCCATCGCCCGGCAACATCGCATCTTCGATTCTGATTGCATGTTCCGACCCGCAGTTAGGACACTCTGGCGTATCCGTGTTCTGTGCTGGTATTCTTTGGATCATCCGAAAATTCCTCCCCTTGCCCCCGATACAACTGGATTCCATTCAACTTCGTCAGGCTGTGGTGCCTGAGACGTCAGCAGATCTCGCAACTCATCGTCAACATGCTTTGCCGCAAGTGCCATGTATGTTGAGTCAAGCCAGTGGTTTGGCCCCGTTGGATCTCCAAACGTCGAAGTCAGTTCGCCGCCGACGTATTGTTCGATCTCCGCTTCACTTGTCAGATGCGCGATGAACTCTCTCAATCGCCGATCATCCACTTTGGCAATCGTCAGCCCGGTCGCAGATCCGATGTTTTGCCGCAGCATCTGGTGCAAACTTGATTTCCATCTTGACGCATCAAGCTCGACCAACAATCTGTCCTGAACGTGCGCGACATGGAATCCCTGGCCGATGACACGGCATGAGTCAGTGATATTGCGCGGCGTCCGATATCCTTTTGACTTCAGCATTCCGGCACCGAAACCCATAGACGGCACCCAGAAGTCGTCGCGGTCTGCTATTTGTTGAATGTCCCAAGTCCTCCAGCCAGCATCCACCAACGTCAGACTGACCGGAATCGAGTCGCCACTTCCCTGAGCAGGGAAGCCACGCCGGAATAGCGTCTGCAACGTCGTACAAGCCCGACTGATACCTTCCTCAACCAACAGCGATGAATCGACCGTCTCAACTCCCCACGCCGTGATGTGTGGCCCCGTGGTCTCACGGAAGGCGATCACAGCCCAGTGAACTTGTGTTTTGCGAACGTCAACCCCGGCGTATAGCTTCAGGGTATCGTCAGGAACTTGGCCGAATGCCGGCAACATTGAACGCAGCAACAGGACTCTCCCGTCCAGTGGGTCAATCTCCACAACTTGCGGTTTTACTGGTACAGCGAACCGGAACTGGCTGAGCGCTCTGTCTCGGCTGTCGCGCTGTGCGCTGCTCTCGGTTCGCTCTCTTGTCCACTCTTCAACG
>JAYSPO010000384.1:0-1010 GCA_043722015.1 Candidatus Kuenenia sp.
ATTTCCGCGATGCACTCTGTCTCAAGGAGATACAGGCCGCCCGGTCGATCCTCGCTTTCAACTCCCAGTGAACCCAGCTCCGTCATACCCCAGTGATCAATCACCCTCGCTTCCCAGGCTTCTTCGATCCGAGCCCTCGTGCCGGGAATCGTGCCGCCGGGTTCACCAGCCACGACCAACATCCGCACGGATGTTTCTTTCAGATCGATGCCTTCCGCAGCCGCGACTTCTGCCATCCGCATGGCGTATGTCGGAGTGCAGCAGACGACGGTCGCTTCGTTTTCGATCATCGCCTGCAGCCTCACTGATGTGGACATGCCTCCGCCGGCAATGCAGAAGTTGCCGAATCGCCCCGCACCTTCAAAAGCCGCCCAGAAACCGATGAAGGGTCCGAAGGAAAACGGAAAGAACAGTCGGTCCCATGACTGCAGTCCGGCGAGCGTATAAATCTGCCGCCAGCACTCCATGAACCAGTCCCAGCTTTCCTGAGTGTCCATCCAGCGAACAGGACGTCCCGTTGTCCCCGACGTCTGATGCAGCCGACGAAAACGCGTCGAGGGAAAGGACAGATTTGAGCCGTATGGCGGCTGCTCCGACTGGTTCGCAACCAAATCCTGTTTTGTCGTCAGCGGCAGTTTCTTCAGATCTTCGAGACCTCGAATCGCTGCCACATCGACGCCTGCTGCCTGCAGCTTCGATGTCCAGAACCGATTGCGCGGGATAATTGTCTGCAGCATCTCTACCAGCCTCTGCGACTGCATGGCTTCAATCTGAGATCGGTCTTTCCAGATCGTTTCAATATCGATGGTCATAGTTCGACATCGTTTCTATTCCGCTTGAGCGGCACGGCGCCAGCCGCCGGTTTTTCCAGTGTTTTCAGGAACAGTCACCGGTGGCTAGCGCCATTCCGCTAATTACGTTCACGCCATTGGATCCGCTCAACGCAGAGTCCGATTCGCACTGGAAGAATAGCAGAATTCCAGACGGGCCGGAAGACTCTGCGCAAATGG
>JAYSPO010000385.1:0-1360 GCA_043722015.1 Candidatus Kuenenia sp.
ACCAGCAGCCTGAGCGTAAGCGGAAGCCGCTATATTCAGAAATCGGGCACGGAAAGCCAGGTCACTTCATTGTCAAAGACGCAGGAACAAGAGAAAGCCGAGCTCATCGATGCGGTATCTGCGAGCTCACTTGACCGAGTGCGGCGTGCCACTTTGCCTGACCGAGATAGTTTGGATTTGTCAGACCGGGACCGTCTTGAGTTAATTGACTGGAAGAGTTTTGACAAATTTGACTGGGACAGTTTCGAGTTACTCAGTTAATTGTTGCGAATGATTGGTTCACGTAACTTGGCGTGCGGTATCACTCGCATGCAGTTTTGATCGGCTGTGGCTGCGAAAGGGTTCATTGGACGGGATTGCGAGATTATGCTCAATAGGCCTGCGCGCCCACTGGAATCGTGAGTCTACTGGCATAAGTGATACGCTATCGTGTCGTATTCGGACAATGCGGTTCGCGGGAGTCCTGCCCATGATCCGCAGATGTTCATGAAAGGTAATTCTGTGCGTACAAACGCAAGTGACAAGCTGGGAGTCCGCGATATCTTTTGCGCCGTTCGCCAGCAGACGACCGCTGACGAGAAGGCACAGATACTAGATGAATTGTGCGCGGACAATGAACCGCTGCGTCGGCAGGTGGTGCATTTGCTTTCGGCCGCTGCCAGTGCTAGTCCGCTTGATCGCGTGGGAGCGATGCTGAATCCCACCGAAATGAAAGTCGACTCAGAGCCGAGTCAGCTTCCACTGGTCGATATTGAAAACCACCCCGTGATTGGTCCCTATAAACTGCTGGAGCAAATCGGTGAGGGGGGCATGGGAGTCGTCTATATGGCCCAGCAGCATGCACCGATTCGCCGCACGGTCGCCCTGAAAATCATCAAACCAGGCATGGACAGCCGTCAAGTCGTGGCGCGTTTTGAAGCCGAGCGACAAGCCCTGGCGATGATGAATCATCCGCACATCGCCAAAGTGCTCGACGCTGGTGCGACAGAATCGGGCAGCCCTTACTTCGTGATGGAATTGGTCAAAGGTATTCCCATTACCGAGTTCTGTGACCTGCACAAACTTGACGTGAGGCAGCGACTGGAAGTATTTGTGAAGGTCTGCGGAGCAGTGCAACACGCGCATCAAAAAGGAATCATTCACCGAGACCTAAAACCATCCAACGTCTTAGTCGAACTTGAGGACGTGAAAGCGGTTCCTAAGGTGATCGATTTTGGAGTCGCCAAGGCGACGCATCAAGCGCTAACCGAAAACACGCTGAATACCGGTTTTTCTCAGATGATTGGCACTCCGCTGTACATGAGTCCCGAACAGGCTCAGTTGAATAGCCTGGACGTCGATACCCGCAGCGACATCTATT
>JAYSPO010000386.1:0-4896 GCA_043722015.1 Candidatus Kuenenia sp.
GCTGCCGGATTTTCCCTGTTGCTGTTTGCGATATTTCTGTGGATCTCCGATCAGAAAAAATTGCAACTCGGAGTCTTCAGAACGCTCGGCACAAATTCATTGGCCGCATACATCCTGAGCGATGTTGCAATGTGGCTCGTCTCGCCATGGATCAAGCAGACGGCAAGCCTGGGCGTGGTAATCGTTGCGTTCCTGTGTTTCAGCAGCATTGTGTATGGCGTCTGTCGAATCCTGGAAGCAAAAAGAATCTACATCCGAGTGTGAAATCCAGTTCCGAAAACTTCAGTAAAAACTGCTGTTCCCAGAAATCGGCGATTTGGCCTAAACTTGATCAAAATCAGTGTACAGCGGAATTTGCCGGAGATGCAGAATTCTGCGGGGGGCAACATCGCGAGATACGGCCCGCTGACTCAAATTCATGGATTGAAACACAGGGAAAGGAATCCGTCATGCAGTCATCGCGAATCGAACTGTTTCGTGCGTTTGCCGCAGCACTCTTGACAGTGACGCTGGCCTCAACCGCCATCGCACAGCCAGCAACCAGGATTGGTCGGGCAGAATCTGACTTCCAGGATTTGTCTCGTCGGCTGAAACCTGGCGAAATTGGAAGCCTCGACGCTAATCCTCGCACACCAACGCTGGGAATCAACAATAAGCCGATCGATCTTTCGAAAGTCGATAAGCGAGAATTGGCCAGCTCGATGAAGGCTGCGTACGACGAATCCGGTCGCTTGTACTCCGCACTGGAGCAGGACTACCGTCGCTATCCTCAATTACGCTCTCTGTTGAACGATCTCTATTCACTCCGAGACCTGACAGCGCGACTGAATCAGGATCTGACCGCTGGCATATCGCTTGAAACGATCGTCATCGACTTCCGCCGGATCGATGCGGACTGGCTCATCCTTTCGCATCGACTCAGGCAATCCACCGGCGTGAGTGCGGCAACACTTGCTTCTGTTGATCGTCTCGATGGCATTGACCGCAAAGTGGGCCAGCTGTTCAAGGTCGAGCCTACTCTTGACTACCGACAGTTGTATCAACAGTTGTCGGTGCTGGAGAATGCACTTTACAACATGAGTGACGAACTGAGCCGCGACCCCAACGGTACAGCCAAAACATTACAAATCGTCAACGACTGCCGCAAGATGCAGCAACAGATTACGCGCGTCCAGGACATGGTGCTGGCACAGTATCCATATGACCGCATCGTCAGAGAATATAACTTCTTCGATCGCCCCTGGGAGTTGACTGCCGAGCAACTGCGGACTGTGACCAATACCTATGTCGAGCGCGCACTCAATCGAGTCGTTCTGGCTGACAACGAAATTCATGAATTGCTGTGGTTGGAAACAGCGAGCAATCGGGCTCAGTTGAAACAGACGGCGGATGCACTGATACGCAATGTTGATGATTTTTACAGCCGCACGCCGCTCAAACTGCTGCTGAGCTTTAAGAATGCATCGGATACACTGGAAACAGCAAGCACTTTCTACGGCACCGTGCAGAATTTCAAAGACAACCTGAATCGCAATGAATCGGATGAAATGATCATCGACAGTTACAAGTACGTCGAAGAATCGGGTGCTGATTTCATTCGCACGTTCGGTACGATGCAGAGTCAGCAGGGACTCTCAGTGCTGCGTCAGATCGAAGACAGCATGGCGTCGCTGCGTAGCTCTCTGAAACTGAGCGGCACTGTGTCACAGGTTGACACACGACGTCTCCAGCCGATCGCGTCGTCACTCGAAAGTCTCGCTGACCAACTCGACTGGGATGTACGCAACTGGCTCAATACCGAACGCCCGGCCTACCGCAACGAAGCGCTGCAGGCCAGTGCCACATTCATGAAGCGCACACAGCGGTTGAGCAAAATGATGAATGCCGCACCGACGCTGAAGGAATTGCAGAAGGAAGCTGACAGCCTTTATCAGGAATGGCAGGCCATTTACAGCTACCTCAGTCGATGCAACACGGCTGACCGTTCGTACCTTTCGCAGGAAGCTCGGGATATTCGTAATGATCTGACAGAACTGAACTCCGAGTTGCGTCTGTAATTCGCAGGTTGAACCTCAAACACAAACGGTTTGAACGCGGGCAGACTTCTGAAAATTGACCGCCAGTGATAGAGTACGAAAGGCCCGGTGATGCATTCACCGGGCCTTTTTTCGTCCGGCGGCAGCACTGGCGTAACTTGACTCTCTGAGTCGATCTTTGTTCCCGATTCTGTCCAATTCCGGCACTCGACCTCGACTCAGAGAGTCAAACTTCGCTCTATTCAAGCCCAATCCGATGACTACACATATTCCGATCCCACCACTTCGACCCAATCGCCGCATTACCGGAATGTCGGCCGTTCTCCTGCCATTTCTCGCACCGGGCGAGATCGATTGGGCAGCATTTGACCAGCATGTCGCACGCACCTGCGACGCCGGTCTTGTGCCCGCCGTGAACATGGATACGGGCTATGTGCATCTGCTGGATGATGCGACACGCCTTGAGGTTCTGCACCGGACGCAGTCTGTCACAAACGGTCGCATGTACGTCGCCGGCGCTTTCGTGAAAGATACCCCCGGCAGCCGGTTTGCCCTGGATGCTTACGTCGCACGCATTGACGAAATCCAGCAACGGGGAGGAACGCCGGTCATCTTTCAGTCGTTTGGACTGACTCAGCAGGCTGATCCGGAGATTGTTGAATCCTACCGCCTGCTGTCCAGCCGCTGTGATCGCTTCATCGGCTTTGAATTGGGAAAAATGTTCGCGCCGTTCGGGCAGATTTACAGTGAGTTTGTTTATCGCGGTCTGATAAGTCTTCCTCAGTGTCTTGGTGCAAAGCACTCCTCGCTTCGCCGCGATCTGGAATGGCAACGACTGGCATGGCGAGATGAGGTGCGTCCGGATTTTCTGGTGCTGACCGGGAACGACCTCGCGATTGACATGGTGATGTATGGAAGTGATTATCTGTTGGGACTCAGCAGCTTCGCCCCTGATCTGTTTGCCAAACGCGACGCTGCATGGCTGACGGGAGACGCGGCTTTTTTTCAGATCAACGATGTCCTGCAATATCTCGGATTTCTGGCGTTTCGTAACCCCGTACCCGCCTACAAGCATTCTGCCGCCATGTTTCTGCACCTACGCGGCTGGATATCGACAAATCTGACGCATCCCGCCAGCCCGACGCGCCCTGACACCGACATTCCAATCCTGACCGAGATCCTGCACCAGCTATACTCTACGCAGTCATGATTGAAAGAATTGGCGAGCGGCATGCGTCAGCTTGCCGCTACCAAAAGCGAAGTGCCATTGAGCTCACGCCACTCCGCTCGCCGGACCCATTTCTGGCCGCGCGCAGAATGACGAGCTTTCTTCGGTAAGCGCAGACATTCCGGTCGTTACTGATGAGCCCGGTTCACCCTGCACCGACTGGCTCGCGAATTCTCGCAAAAGAAAGCATTCTTTTACGGACGCGCGAACCTCGAACGCTGTTTCAGCATCCACACCCGAGAGCCACAGGCAGTTTCCTGTCGATGAGACCCTGCCACTCGGCGGAATCTGCGCAACATCAAATCCCGGATGCAATTACGAACAAGAAGACCGTCAAATGAGACTTGCAACGCGAAGAGGTGATCGCTACTTTCCGGCCATAAATCGTTGATGGCAGGTTCGTTATCCGATATCGTTCCCGTTGGATCTGTTGAAAAACTATTCCCCTGTAGCTCAGTTGGTAGAGCAGGCGACTGTTAATCGCCTTGTCGTAGGTTCGAGTCCTACCGGGGGAGCTTTTTGAAATCAGCGAACTTTCGCTGCCCGTCCAGTTAACAGAAAACGCCGAGAGTATCCCTCTCGGCGTTTTTGCATTTATCCCCAGTGTTTTATGCGGATTGCGACAACCGACGCTCGGCGCGCACTCTCTCTGTTCCGCGCGCGTCGGGTTCCGGATCCCAATGGTACCCCTGCCTCGGGCGCGATTTGGGGCAAAACTCTCTGACTCTCTGGTCCGCACGGGTCACGGAGTTAACACACAGTTCCCTTTCGGGGTGCTGGTTTTTGATCGCGAAACGAATCGGCGAGTTTACAGTCAGCGGTTTATTTGCTGGCAGAATCGATTCGCTTCCAATTCTCGACGGCGCGCAATGCCAGCTGCTGCTTTCGGTTTGCGAGTATGGAGTGGATTTGGATTCGTGCGCTGAAGTGAACAGTCGGGTCGTTCGCAATCGAGGCTAAATACGAATCTTTCTATTCTGCATGGATCACTTTCAGAATTTCATTGGAATGTGACTGCTCGCTCATCAGCAAAAGAGCCACTGTCGCATATGCTCGGTGAAAACTCGGCTGAAGCCTTCACGATCCGTCGTCTTTATGGTTTCCGACCACCTGCGTATCTATCGTTGCCTCGGCTTGCTCGGCGAAACAGCGCCGATTCGCTCAATTGACGAACTTACGTGTTCCTGACGACAATGCTGTCGCAGTCGCGAATGAAACTGCGAACAAAGCTACTCATTCCATTTCTGTCGAAGTGATTGCAATACTTGCCATCCCGGAGAACAAGCCGCTGCACCGGCGAGGCAATGTCAGGATGACGCACTTAAGGCAATTATTCGTTGCCGCATGGTGATCGGCAACGTTCGTCGACATGCAAGAAAGAGGAGTTGAATTATGACGATTGTTCGTCCCCTCCCGCCATACCGAAATTGGTGGTAGGCGGATCGGGGACACAGCACTATAGTTGACATTCTGGCGAAGTTTGGTAGATTCCTTGGCATTCGTATGGCGTGGTGTTTGATGAAGAAAGGTGGTCGTCATGGCTCGGTTGGCTCGTGTGGAAGTATTTGCGGCAGATGAAATCGCGATTGTGCATGTGATGAATCGCACGGTGCGTCGTTGTTTTCTGCTGGG
>JAYSPO010000387.1:0-1818 GCA_043722015.1 Candidatus Kuenenia sp.
GGCCAGATCCTTCGGCTGATCAGCCACCGCCAATCCCTGAACGATGCAGACCAGAACGGAAAACGCCATTAACAGCACACAACGCTTTGTGGAGTGACCGAATCGCATAGCAGTGGGCTCACAATCAGTTGTTCAGGACGACACACGCAACACCAAGGTGAAATTCTATGTCTTCGGTCGGGGAATTCCTACGTCGAGTTGACGGAAATCCGTGTACCTTGGACATTCTTGTCCGAGTCCTCGCCAGAAAGTATCCCGCTGCCAAGGATTCCTGAGTCGCAGTACCGTTCGCTTCGACAGGGTTTCACGGCCATGCGACGGACAAGAATGTCCATCCTGGAAACCTCGTAGCGGGAATCGCATTGTACCGGCAAGCTGACGCATGCCGCTCGCCGCATCCGACCACGCTTCCGTTATCGACAGATCTGCTATGCTGTATGTCCATTGGGACTCCTTCGTGCTGCCGACTACCCACCGGGATTTTACGTTTTCCTATGTCCGTTCACTTCGAGCCAGTCTGGTCATGGATGTTGACGCTCATTGCCTGTGCGGCAATGCTGGGCGTGGTATGGCTGGGATACCCGCGACGAATTCGGCATCTGTCCACCGGATGGCGCAGAATCCTGATCGCGCTGCGACTGACGATTGTGCTCCTCCTGTGCCTGTTGCTGTTGCGGCCACTGGTGATTTTCGAAAGCCAGGATCAGTCGGACTCAGTTCTTTATATCATGACCGATATCAGTCGCAGCATGCAGACGGAGGATAACCCTGGCGGAGGAACGCGGCGTCAGGCTTTGCTCAAAATCCTGGCAGCAGCAGAGTCCGAGCTGAAGGTGATCGGCAAGAAAACCGAAATCCGTTTTCGCGATTTTTCGGATTCATTGAAGACGGTTCAGGCTCCTGGCGAGACCGCTGACGGCACGATGACCGCCAACGGCAAAGTTCTGGAATTGTTGTCCGAAGAAATGGGAAAAGATCGCGTACCTGCGGTGATTTTTCTGGGAGATGGACGTCAGGCAGCATCCGGTGCGCTCGATGTCGATCCGATTCAGGCCGCGCGGCTCTACGGCAAGCTGCAACGTCCGATCTATTCCGTCGGATTCGGCAGTACCGAAGCATCTGCCGCATCGCTGGATCTTGCTCTGGATGAGCTGGATCTGTCGCGCGAAGTTTTTCAGGGCAATGTGCTGCCCATTCGAGTCAAGCTGCGGGCGAGCGGCGCGCAAGGGCAGCCGGTGCGAATTCGAGTACTGCTGGAAAATCGTACGGGAAAGCAGGATGGCGAGACGGGTGACATGGTTCCGGTTCCTGTCACCGAGGAAACGCGACCGATCGCCATGCACACACCGCAGACGGCATCAGAAGAATCATATATCCAGCTTCAGATCGCGCCAGAACAGTTCGGCGATCTGAAACTTGCTGTGGAAGCCGAACCGCTGCCGGGGGAAGTTCGCAAAACGAACAATCGTGTGGAGACCATCATTCGAGTCCGCCGGGGAGGCATTCGCGTCGCATACTTTGACATAGTCAGACCAGAACAAAAATGGGTCAAACAGATCAACGACAGCAGCCGCATTCAGTTGGACTATCAATGGATTCGATCAGGCGAGTTTCAGGGTCGCAACAGGATTCCGGAACGATTCTTTGTGCCGGGCAACTATGATGGATTCATTATTGGCGATGTCCCGGCAGATGCGTTCACGGCACAGCAGCTTCAGGAAATTGCGATTTGCTGCAATCGTGGCGCGGGTCTGATGATGACCGGTGGACGGGAAAACTTCGGTAAAGGCGGATGGGGGAAAACAGTTCTGGCCCCGC
>JAYSPO010000388.1:0-1439 GCA_043722015.1 Candidatus Kuenenia sp.
CATTCCCGACAGCTTGGTAATCCAGAATCAACGCAACCTCATCCGCTTCTTCTTCAGACTGTGATGAGTTGTAATTGAAAAGCAAGTTGCCGAAGTCAAAAATTCGCGCAGCTCCTTCGCTTGCAGTTGGATGCGCAAACAGAAAAGTAGAATACATGTCGCTCATGATCATTTGTCCCGGAGGCTTTGATGGCAAACAAGACCCATTTTGTAGGCCAGAAACGCCATCCACGGCAACCGAAGTATTGCGTCGCGGCATCTGTGATGGTAGTGAACAGGGCCAAATCTGTCCGATTTTTTCATCGTCACGCCACCTACGACGGTCTTACTGGAAGTATTGGAAATTCGGCTACGCGTACAAAACTACCCGCTGAAAAGCCGCCTGAAGTACACAATCGGTGATCCACGCACCCGCCGGACAGACAGGTGGTCGCCGATGGGAGGGGCAAACATCTGTCGCGAAACACCCGACCCCAGGCCCGTAGTCAGTCTTTGCCTGTCCACACTGCGAGTGGATGCCCAATCTTGATCGCGTCAAGCATAGCCTGACTGCAGGACTTTCAGGCAGCGTTAGGCTCGTGGAGCGAACCAGCGGATGGCAGCAGTTGTCGATGTGAACGAAGGAGACCAACCATGATCACCGAAACAATCTCGACCGAAGTCGATTCCGAGACTGCGAAAGCCTTTCGTGCCGCCGACGAAGACAAGCATCGCCGCTGGAGTCTGGCGGGGTGGCCCGGATTGAACGATGACAACGACGTGAGATGTGCCACTGCTTCGGAGTCTTCGGAGAAGCAGTGCCGATGAGCGGGCGACCTCTCGAAGAGCACTGCTTCTCCGAGGACTCCGAAGCAGTGGCACCGAACCAGTGGGTGGCAGCAGTTGTCGATGTGATCGAAGGAGACCAACCATGACCACCGAAACGATCTCGATTGAAGTCGATACCGAAACGGCGCAGGAATTCGCGTCTGCCGATGTCGAGCGGCGGCGCAAGCTGGGAATGCTGCTCGGACTCGAACTGCGTGCCATGCTCAAGCGCCCACAGCGCAAGTTGCTGGAAATCATGGATGAAATGGGAGCGTACGCCGAGTCACAGGGCCTGACACCGGAGATTCTGGAATCGTTGCTGAAGGATGACGATGACAAATGATCTCCGAGTCGTCTTCGATACAAACGTCCTCGTGAGCGCCACGTTGATGCCGCGATCTGTCCCACGTCGGGCAGTCAATACGGCCTCCCAATGTGGGGTCGTGCTGTTCTCTGAGGAGTCGCTGGCGGAATTCGACGAAGTCATCTGCCGTCCCAAGTTTGATCGTTACGTGCGCGAGTCGAACCGGAATGAGTTCCTCGCCTCGGTGCTTGAGGACGCCGAATCCATCGAAGTGATCGACTCGATCAGTGACTGTCGCGACCCGAAGGACAACAAGTTTCTGGAACTG
>JAYSPO010000389.1:0-9086 GCA_043722015.1 Candidatus Kuenenia sp.
ATCGCTGTCGTTTCACCGCCGGCATCAGTACCCGGTTTCGGATCAAATGTATCGATATGACTCATCGCGCCATTCATGAACAGATAGATGACGTGTTGGGCCTTGCCTGCCGCAGCCGCCTGACCAGCAAGGGCCACGGAATTCATCATGTCGTTTGCAAACGGAACAATGCTGACTCCCAAAGCCGTTCTGGCAATGGAAGTCAGCACATCGCGACGCGTGTGTTCATCGGCTCTGCGCAACAGTGATCTCATAACTGTCTCACGGATTCCATGGAAGAAAATATTTGCCTGTTGCTGAATGAACAGGAATTCTTTCGTATTGATCAATGCCCAGATCACGTTGCCATATCCGGCGTTTCCGCTGGCCTTGATTTCTGCGCTGGCAATGGTCTCATCGTCACTGGTCGCCTTACGAGACAGGATACTCAGAAAGATGATATCGATCCGGTCATTCAGCGTTTTGGCCTTGATGACATCGTCGTAAATGACAGACCCACTTTCGAGCATCATGTGCGTGATCTCGCCGTTAAACATGGTGAGGATCTGACTCACGCTACCGTCCGTGTTTGCAGCTTCAATCAGTTCCCGATCACCCTGACCAAACTGGCGCAGAAAATGATCCGAGGGCAGCGGCAACGGCAATTCGGACGCTCGGGCCAGAATCGTGCGATTCTTATATGAGTTACGCTGTTGCGTAATTTGCCTTGCCATTTGCGTACTGGTAGTCGTGCGGCAGTTTCAGGTGACGACCGGGGTTTTCCCAGACTTCAAACGTGTTGGCGTTCAGCATTCGACCGAACGTTCCGTTGGTATTGTAGTTTGGATCCAGCGCCTTCATTTCCTCACGAATGCAGGCCACCGGATTGCCGTCCGGGTAACGTTTCTTGTCGCCTGTACCGATGCGTGTTTGAGTGCCATACAGAAACGCGGCCATCTGATAGAACTCTTTCTGAGTCCATTTATCAAATGGGTGATCGTGACATTGCGCACAGCCGATTTGGGTCCCCAGAAAGACCTGCACCGTGTTATCGACATGGTCGAGTTCCATGCCAGAATCCCGCATTGAATAGCCGACAGCCGGATTGTTCCAGATGCGGCCTTCCGCAGTGATCATCTGCGTTACCCACTGATCATAAGGCGTGTTCTCAGACAGCGACTGCTTGATCCATTCGTGGTATGGCTGTGCGATTTGATTGTTGTTGATCGGAGTGTCCTGGAGTCGAAGGATATTCGCCCAGTAATTGAACATGTGGCTGACGTGATCGTGAGAGTTCAGTAGTTTGTCGATCAGCTTTGATCGTTTGTCCGTATCCTTCGAGCTGATGAACCGAAACGCTTCTTCGTAGGTGGGAATCCGACCCGCCAGATGCAGATAGGACCGGCGACAGTAGACGGCATCGTTGGCTCGGGTGTTCGGCGTGACACTGTGTTTCTGGTAGTTCGCTTCGATCAGTTCATCAATCCGAGCGGCAGATTTCTGAATGTCCACAAGGCGTGCGGCATCAACAGGCTTCACAGGGGGAGCAGCGATTTTCCCGGAGCCGCGCGGAATCTTACTGGCAGGCTTCTCAGCGCCGCCTTTGGGAGGTTGCCACGCATCAGTCGAACTCGAGGCAATTGCCAGCGACGCGGTCAACGCAAAAGTGACAAACATGAACTTTCGATGGGGCATGAGAAAAGACTCGCACGAAAGCAGAATGAAGCCAAGGACGCCGCGTCGGACGAGACGATCGGGCCGTAACGACGGCAGCGTGACCTGCGACACCTGAATTGTTCTGCCGCAACACGAATTTTGCAAGAGTCTGACAGGCTCGAACTTGTTGAAGGCCCAATCAAAGAACCTCTCGCACGCAGTTTCTGACTCATCTGCAAAATTGTTTGTAAAGCAGTCAGACCTAATACTGGGCTCGGGGCATTGCGGAGTTGGCGTTGCGGTCGAGCTGCTGGAGCGTATTGTTGTATTGATTGTCGAGCTGTCGCAGTTGGTTCTCGTACGAGGCCAAAGGATTGACAGGCGGAGCCTGGTTGCCGGGACGCGGTGCGGTCGTGGTTCCGGAGGTTGCCGTGTTTCCGTTCTGCATTCCGAATTTCGAACCAGTTGGACTGTTAACAGAGTATTGCAGATTGCTGTCGCCCTGATCGGAGTATCCCTGACCATTCTGATTGGGTGGTTGCTGTTGTGAATTTAATTGCTGGATTTTCTGTTGCTGCTGCATCATCCATTCCTGAGCCGGCAATGTCGAGACAGGCTGACCGTACATGGCACCGTTGATCACGGCGTTACTTCCGGGAGGACTCACATTTTCCATGCGCAGGGTTCCATCCTGATAGCCTGCTCCCTGACCCACAGGAAACAGGGATCCCGGACCGGCGTTCAGGCCATCAAGTTGAACGTGCGCATTGTTCTGGCCAGGATTCGGATACTGCTGGCTGGCGTTTGAATTCTGCTGGCCTGGCATATTCGTTGCTGATTGCCCGGTCATGTTGCCGTAAGTCGCGTTTCCGTACGATGGCGTTCCAACGGGTGCGGCAGCATTGCCGTTGTTCATGGAACTGGCTGATTCGACCGGAGGCTGACCAAAACCGAACGGCTGTCCGTAACTCACACCCTGAACTGGTGGCTGAAACGATCCGCTGGGTCGCACAGGAATCACGCCACCGGAATTTGGTGCGGTAGATGCCGTCGGCGGAGCAGAGTTATTGGCTGCCATCGGTTGCTGGTTGCTGAAATTCGCCTGGCTGGAATTTTTGGGATACTGCTGATCTGCGTTTGGGTACTGCGACTGCATCGGGTTCTGTGGCATCAAATCTGGATTCCAGGATCCCGCCATTGTCCCGGTATTTGCTGACGCAGGATTCACGTTCGGGTTGCCGACCAATGGCCGTGCCTGGGATGCCATTCCGGGAGTACCTCCAAATTGCGGAGGCACAATATGTGGCATCGGAGCACCGGTGTTGGGCGCGTAATTCTCCGGAGCCGCGTTTCCGGATGGATAGCTTGCGATTGCCGGAGTCCCGGCCATTGAGGGATCGATATTTGTTCCGACGAAACCATTTGGCTGTCGTCCGGTTGCCAGAGGGTCAGCAGCATTGGCTTGAACAGGAACATTTGTGTGACTGGCCGGGCTGACAGGATGGATTACGGCATTGTGATCGACCGGAATGTTGAGTGCAGCACGGCGCTGTTCGGCGGCGATTCGTTCGCGGTTGGCAAGTTCACGAATTTCTTCGAACGAAGCGTTTGGGGGGATGGAGGGTGCCGTTGCGGCCAGACCAGTGGCAGTTTTCGACGCGGTCTGCGTTTCGAGCGCGGTGAGAATCTGAGTCACCGTGGCGGAATCTCCGTAGCGTTGCATCAGCCGTTGGCGGGCGGCATCCCGATTTCCCTGCCGAATATCCAGCAGGGCCAGGTTGGTGTGTGCGTTTTCATGATTCGGATTGATTTGAATCGCCTGCGACAGGTAACTGGACGCTTCGCTGTATCGATTCTGGAGCAGATACGAATATCCGATGTCACACAGCAGATTGGCGTCGCGCGGGCGCGATCGCAGTGCCTGTCGATAGTGGTCATCAGCCTCCGCCCACTGTTCCGTCAGATCGGCCACCATCGCCAGACCGTGATGCGCCGTGGGGTCATCTGGAATCAGTTGCAGCACTTCATGGTAAGCTTGCCGAGCCTCGGTCATGCGATTTTCCTGCAAGGCTCGCTGTCCTCCCGCAAGCAGAGCTTTCACGCGACTTTCGGCGATCGGTGCTTCGATCTGTTTTTCTGTTTCCTTTTCCTTTTCGTCCGCTGTCGCCCGGCGGACAAACTTTGGAAGCTGTGCATCGTCCATGCCATCAGTCTTGTCCACGCGGGCAAAGGGGTTCCACAACTTTGTGGCACCGCCATCGACCTGGCATCCGGTTGCTGAAATTGGAACTGCGGCGAGCAGAGTGAAGATCCACCGACGTCCTGACATGATCAGGTCTCCTGGCGGGCTTGAAAAAGGCTGAATGCAGTGCCTTGTTGAGAAACCCGGCAACCACAGAGAGAAGAGAGAGGAGAACGACGAGCGTTCAGACAAGAGCGTGTGTTTTACTGGATACTCGGTTTTCGTGTCGAGACGAAATTCAGGCACGTTTTCAGCAGAATCTGCCGGTTTTTGCAGTGTCTGCTGCGTTTTGTGTTGCTTGACGCATGGCGGGCTACTCGACTCAGTGAGTCACGCTACGAAAACAAGCAGCTCCCTGGTGAGGGAGCTGCCTGAAGAGTTTTCGAGTTTGGTGCTCAACCTGGTGTGGGTTAGAATCCGCCACCACCACCACCACCACCACCACCACCACCACCACCACCACCACCACCCCCACCACCACCACCACCGCCACCGCCATTGCCTCGGATACGACGGAATCGACCGTAGTCCTGTTCGGCTTCCATTGAATTGATGCCGTTGCTGTAAGGCTGCGATACAACGACACGCTGATTAGCGTCCTGGTTGCCAAGATCAGTCAGCACGCGCACGACGATGTCGCGTCGAATCTGGTCCAGTTCGGGATCAGCATTGTTCCACGACCGCTGCACGATGACCGGGAACGGTGTTGAAGGCATTCTTGCTGCGATCTCTGCAATATGATCGCGACCGTAAGGACTCAATTCCGAGGAATTGTCCACAAACTCGTTGCGATACATCACGAAGTCGCCGGCTTCACCGTTGGTTTGCATCGCGTGCCAGTGCGCACGCGTCACTGATCCAAGCGGCAGCACGTCCGGAACCTGCATTCTGGAGGTCGCTGACCCGCAGCCCCAGCTTCCAGGATTCCACCAGTGACAGCCGCAGGTTGAGCATCCTGAATCACAGGATCCTGGATCACACGCTGACCCGCAGGATGTCGAGCACGAATCGCAACTGCTGGAGCAGGATGATGAGGTTGAGCAGCATCCGCTGGCCAATCCGCAGGCTGCGAGCAGCATCAACTTCGAGCGAAACGAAGATCGGAGAAGGTTCATGGTCACTCTTCCTGTCCGCACCCAGGGTGCCGGGAGGGTAGAAAACTCGTTCATCGAAACTGGAGAAAACACATATCGGACCGCGTCCGATGAATCCATGCGTACGACGCTACTTCTTCGCAGGCTGACTCCAACCGACAGGCTTAACCTGTGGCTGAGAGTTTTTCCAACCAGGCAGTCGGAAGAACGATTTCTTCGGTTCTGCAGAAGCATGACCGTTCTGATTCGCGGGGCCCGTCATGCGACTCTGTGGCGGATAGTTCTGTGAAACTGGTGGCACTTGAGGCAATCCGCCCTGTGGATACGCCTGTGGTGGCACCTGATATGGTGGAGCAGCCTGGTTTTGCGGTGCCGTTTGATATTGCGGATAGCCCTGGTTTGGAGCAGGCTGCGGAACGTTATAGTCAGGCTGTGGCTGAATCGGAGCACCGTACGGTGCTCCGCCGCCGAATGGTGAACCACCCTGCACTGCCAGGCCACCACCAGAATATGCTCCCGCTCCCAGACCTACCGGCGGATTGAACTGGCTGTATCCAACGGGTACACCGTGAAGTGAACCACTTCCGACAGTACCTACCTGATACACGTTGTTGTCAGGCGTACCTTCTGTACGGCCCAGCTTCCACAGATCATGGTCGTTTGGATGCGTGTGATTGAAGCCCGGCAGCGGCGGCACTTCATCCGGTTCCATCGGACGGACAATTTCCGGCGACACAAGGACCAGTAATTCTGTTTCGACTTCCGACGCATTCTTGGACTGGAACAAAATTGGTCCGACGTATGGAATGTCACCGAGCAGCGGAATACGACTGACGCTCGTCAGTTCCTGACGTGAGAGTAATCCGCCGATGGCAAACGTCTGACCTTCCCGAAGTTCCACGGTTGTCTGAACTCGCTTGACGTTCGTGCCAGGGATACCGCCGACAGAATTGTCGTTGTTGAGTGAACTGAATTCAGGAACAACCTGGAGTCGAATGAGATCGCGGTCCGTCACAGTCGGCGTGACAACCAGACTGGTTCCGAAGCCGCGAAACGATGTCGCCTGACCACCACCCAAACCGATAATCGTCGGTACGGCAAATTCACCACCCGCCAGAATACTGGACGAAGTACCGCTCATGCAGGTCACGGTTGGTTCCGCCAGCAGCTTGACCGTACCGTTTGATTGCAGCCAGCGGATCAGAACGAGGATTTCGCCATTTTCAAAAATACCGCTTAACGTCGAACCCACGCCAGCACCCAGGTTGCTAGCGACGGCGTGGCGTGAATTATTGAATTCAACCGCCCAGTCGAAGCCAAAATCCCGCATCTGGGAGCGATTGATTTCAGCAACGATGACTCGCATCATCACGTTGTATTCGCCCGGAACTGAAAGTTCGTTGATGACAATGTCGCGAAAACCCGTGTTCTGGCCGCCACCGCCACCGCCACCCAGACCACCACCGTTTCCGGCCTGAGCGAGATTGTTCAGACCACCCTGATTTCCGAGATCATTGTTTTGTCCATTCGTATTAAACACCTCAGCGCGGACAATCTGCAGAATGTTCTGAGCTTCTTCGCCGTCGTACGCCTGACCTCGAACCAGCACTTGTGTGCCGACAGGAATAATGGCGACCTGTGAGTTCGGGAAAAGCGTTTTCAGACGGCGTTCCAGCCGCCCGAAGTCCAGCGTCCTCTGTTCTTCAAGGCTCGCGTCGTTGACGACTGCAACTTCGTAGATGGAAGGCGTCTCTTCGTCTTCAAACCAGAATGTCAGGTCCGTCTTGCCAAGTTCCATTCCCACCACGCTGACTTCGGTCGGAGAGTACTGGACATAGTTGGCAATCGTGGAATCTGTCACCGCGATTCGGCGGACATTTCGATTGGTCATCACCAACTGGCTGTGACGTTTTTGCAACTCCAGTTTGTATTGTGGTTTCAACATGCGATCCACATTCGGGCTGTGAATGGCATCCACCTGGCCAGAAATCCCCGGGTCGGTCATCGACGGCGCATCCAGCTGCAGTCTCTGCATCTGGACGGGGCGGATCGGCACGTTTGATCCTGCGGGATACTCGGCAGTCTGCTGCGCGGACAAAGTTGCCTGGGCCAGAGCTGACAGGGCAATCGCACCTGACAACATCTGCCGAAGCGTCTTCGCCCGGAAATGGCGACACCAAGTTGTCAAAGACAAACCTGGACCGGCGTGATCGGCTGACATTCGACGTGCTCCTTCCGTGTCACATCAACATCGAAAAATTCAAACCGAATTCTTCTAAACCAGTCTCTCGTTGCTTTGACTTCTCTCCAGTAATCCTTACGGAGAAAAAGCGCAACGACCGCTCATCAGCGGCTGCAAAGACCAGGTTGCTGTGCAGATCTATCGACTTTGACGCCCACTCGGTTGTGCTTCGATCAAACCCAATCGTCCAAAATCCATCGTACCCGGTCGGTTCGTCCGGTTGCGTAAACTTGACCGATCAGCGCGATCTGCGAAGTGCGCAAAATGAAGAGCGGCAGCCTGATCCCGGTGCTGCCGCTTGACTACGTTACACATGCAGATTTCTCAGCATTTTGTCTGCTACCAGACAATGTTGATATTATTGTCAGCGATGCCCGGATGTGCCCATGGACGGCGATAACTGTGAAACGGCAGACGATGATGTACTCCGCCACCATCCATGTTCGGCAGGTTCTCAAAACCACTTTCGAAACTCCGAGGATCCGGACTTCCGTAATACCCTCCGCCGTTACCGTACCCGTATCCTTGACCGTAACTGCCAGCATTTCCAATGCCGTAAGATCCCGCCGATCCATACAGATTGCCCAAATGAGCAACTCCACCGCCAACTTCCCCAAATCCGCAACAGGACGGCACGACAGAAGCACAATCACAACCTCCGTCCATTTGAGGTGCCGCATAGATCAGAGGTGCATGATGCACGGGGGCCTGGGAACAACCGCATCCGAGCAATCCAGCCTGCGTCAATGCGGAACCGGAAAGACACACGAAAACAGCCAGCGCCGAAAAGAGTGTTGTCAGACGTAACATTCAAGTCTTCCTTTATCAAGGGCATCAATGCTGTCGTCAGAGTGAAATATGCGTGGCTGATGACAGCGCGGACCACGATTAAGTATGATCTACACGCAAAAACGGACTGCGACCAGCAGATTCACCTGCGGAAACAGCGGAAGATAAAATATGACGGTCGGTCCGTTCGAAATGTGCATGACGCGTTGAGTTGACGGAAGCTTTCGTTTCTCCAGATTTCATCAAGGGTCGATCTTTCCAGCGAACCGATCCTGTAGATGGATCAATTTTGCAGTTCTGTCGTTTCGCGGAGTCGAAACATCATCAGACTGAAATTAAGTCTAATGCCCTGGAGGGAGTCTATGCGTCAGACATTTTTGTTTGCATTTCTTGTCGCCGCAGTCATGACGGCTTCAGCTCAGGCGCAGGTCGGCTCTCCTGGTATTGAGTACGGGAATACGATAGCAGCCGGTGACGGCGTTCAGTTGTACCCATACGATCAGCAGGATACGTGGCTGCACGGCCACTTTCAGCGCGTGCCTTCTTACGGAGGCTTTTCCAGCTTCCGTCCGTACAACTATCGGCATGTGCTCGCCCAGACACAGTTAGCACAAACATGGGGCCATGCTCACGGGATGCCCTACTCACAACAGTTCTGGAATCGCTATCGCGGCAGTTATCTGGAAGGCAATCTGCATTCTGACAGTCAGCCGGTGATGCAGAATCCACAAGTGCCGACCTACCCGATACAAACGAATCCAGCTCCGCCATTTCCAACGCAGGCCTACCCGCCACAGGGATATCTGAATCAGGGAAGCCCCAACAACGCCTACCCGGTGAGCGCCGTGCGTGCGATCGGATACCAGACTCGGGACTTCTCTCAACAGGCATCGGTGGCAGCTGAGACAGTTGAATCATCAATTTCGAATGAACGACCAATCCATGTGTTTCCGGAACGCATGCACAAACGCTGATCGCGGTCGGCAACACTGAATACTCCCCATGAGAAACGCTCCGCGCCTTCGCAAGTTGGTTCGGAGCGTTTCAACTTTTAACCTTGCGTGCCCGTATGCGCAAGCGTCTG
>JAYSPO010000390.1:0-1653 GCA_043722015.1 Candidatus Kuenenia sp.
AAGAGAAATAATTCGCGATGTGTCATCAAATCGACGGCACGTACTGCAGAAGTTTTAGCCACGCCTCAGGAGGGCCAGAATCCGGTTGATTTGGCAGAATTGGCGGCAAATATTCCGATGTCGTAACTCCCTCAGGATGAACCGTCCTGAGTGAGATGCGCTTTCGTTTTCGACCCGCACTGGTTGCATCGACCGGACTGAGCTCACAGATCCACTCCACCATGTAGGTGGTCACGATCAATGAGTGAAACCGGAGTTCACTGCTCCGGTCCGACACACCGGAGCAGCCAACAATTTGATTTGCGAGGGCTCGCCTCGTCGTCAAATGGCGTAGTCGAAATGATCACAGTTGCCCGTTGACGAAGCTGCGGGGATGATGGTGACTTGGCGTCGCGACAAGTCCAGTCCAAACTGCTCAGGAGGGCGTGTCATGAATGCGCCACGGAAGTTTGTCGTAACTCGGGACGGTTAGTCCAGAGTGAGCATTGGCGTCGGAATTTCTGAAATGTTGCTGGTCGGGGAGCATGGCAAATCACGGACATCGGCTTTCCACAGTCGGATCAGGCGTCTGTGGGGGTACCGGCAGGCGGTGCGACGTAACGACCGACCATCCACACGACCAGTGCAGCCACGCCCAGGTGAACTGCCATACCGAATAGGTCGATGGCAAAGTGTTTGTACGCGCCGTTCGGGTCCGCGTCCGGTCCCCACATCTTGGTATACGAAACCCGGATCACCGCAAGATTGCGTGTCGGGTGGAAGTCTTGTGTCAGAGCGAACCAAAAAGCCCAGACGCCGACCCACGCCACCATTGACAGGACGAGAATTCGATGTCGCGCCACACAGTCTTCCTTTGTCGCCGAACGAGTTGAGATCTATGCGGCGGAATGGATGCCGACGCATAGACCGTGAGGTGAATGCGTTGCTTCGTGGGTTCCGGCTCCTGGAAAAGCAATCACCTCCACTCGGGGCAATGGGACAGACAGTTTACATGGTGCAGAGTGTGGTGTCACGTGGTCCCGGCGACGGCATAGAAAACGGGTACAGTCGCCGATTTTGGTAGGTCCTGCTTGCCGAGCAGGACTTCGCGGCCACGCCGCGACCAGCGACGAGTCGTGGTCGAAAGGACGGTCATGCGGCGACGTGGAGCGGATGTGTTACCCATGGCGGTTCGCCTTACGGCGAAAGTCCTTTCCGGCAGAAAGGACCTACTTTAACAATCATCCGCGACTGTACCCCATCGGCGACCAAAGTGTGGTATCAAAGTGTGGTATCAAAGTGTCTGGCACCTGCGACCCTGCACAGCACGGGTTCCATAAGCGAAGGTGCGTTGTGTGTGATCATGCGCTGACGGGAATGCGAGTCGGCGGAGCGACGTCGCCTACGGTTGAATCAAACCCGGATACTGATTCCGCCGTCCACCACAATGACCTGACCCTGGATGAGGTCGCTCAGCGGGCTCGACAGAAACAACACGGTGTTCGCGACGTCGGAGGGTTGCAGCATTCGATCGCGGACAAGAATCTGTTCTCGTACGGACGCCAGCATTCCGGCGGACCCCGGCAGTGTCTTGATCGCCGCTGTTTCGACGATGCCGGGCATCACGGCGTTGAAGTTTACTCCCGATTGCCCAAGTTCAAACGCCAGATGCCG
>JAYSPO010000391.1:0-2823 GCA_043722015.1 Candidatus Kuenenia sp.
CGTCGCTCCGCCGACGGGATTTTTACAACGGCGACAATTCTGACGGGCGAAAACGCAAAACAACCGCGCGGCGACAACCACTAAATCCGATGCGCCAGCACCAACCGCACGCTATGGATCACCACTGACGCAACGACAATTGTCCCGCCCCAGAGCAGCATTCTGGCAACCATCGGTTTCTGGCGCCCGACGAATTCTGCAATCACAACGACGATCAATGTCATCAACAATTTGTATCCCGCCATTCCGCGAAAACCCCAGTGGCCGATGAACCACCGAGCCAGTGGATTGCTCTCCACAAACGTACCGTGTGTCATGCCGTTGCTGCTGTAGTGCAGGACCAGAAAAGTCATAGCCACATCGAGCGCACTGGCCAGGACGAACCAGCTCACTTCCGTTTCAAACAGCATCCTGCGACGTGCCATCTTAAGAATGCTCGCTGTCTGCAATCGGGTCGTAACGATAACCGACGCCATGCACGGTCTGAATGAGCGTCGGATGTTTTGAATCCGGTTCAATCCGTTTCCGAAGTTGCGAAATGTGCTGATCCAGCGTCCGGCTGTTCGGAAAATAATCTTCTCCCCAGCCATGCCGAAAAATGACGTTGCGATCCAGCGCACGACCGGCGTTGTCATACAGCAGTTGCAGAATTCGAACATCGCGTGGACTCAGTTCCAGCACGTCATCACCGCGTCGCGCGCGGAGTTCCACCGGGATGACTCGCAGATCGCCCATTGTAAATTCCGGCGGCACGTGCGGTTGTCGCGCACAACATCGTCGCGCGACCGCCTGCACGCGCGCGACAACTTCGCGGAGACTGAATGGCTTGACGATAAAGTCGTCGGCACCGATCTCAAACCCCACGAGCCGATCAAACTCTTCCGCCTTCGCGCTGATGAAAATGATGGGAACGTCCGCCGAGATCGCGCGTATGGAACGACACGCTTCGTAACCGCTGTGGCCGGGCATCATGATGTCCAGACACACAAAATCCGGAGCCTGTTCCCGAAACAGTCGAATTGCATCCGTGCCGTCAACGGCCGCTATGACGCGATAACCCTCGGCCTCGAGAACTTCCACCAGTCCTTCACGAGTGAAGCGGTCATCTTCTGCAACAAGCACTTTCATTTTACAGACCGTCTGAAGTCGTAGCCGATATTCTGGATTCTCGATTGGCCGCAGAAACAAATGCGGCACATGACGTTAGTTTAGTTGGTCGTTGCCCATCAGGCTATCTATCAATGTGGCTCCTGTTGCTGTCCAATGTTGTCGCGATCATCCGAACATTGCCTCCAATTCATCGAGGTCGCATGCGGTCACGTTCGGCATCCCATTACGCGGGTTCAGCCAGATTTGGGCGTCGATGGCAAAAGTCGCCAAGCGACGGCAGGTGATAGCCTGGGACGCAAGTCCCAGGTAACTGGTATTTTCAACTCAAAGAGTCGCGGAGCGACGGCAGGTGTGTCTTCCACAACGGGACGTGGCATTCGGAATAATTTGCCTGGGGCTCCTGTCGTCGCGTTGCGACTTTGCTTATTTTGGGGACATCGGACCTCGGATTTGCATCCGAGGCTATCGGCTGTCGTTACTTCGCAACTGAGCTGCAGTCGGGTGCAATCGCGGAGCGATGACACGCAATTGCCAGGGACGCGAGTCCGAGCAATTTTATGCGATAATCTCCTGTTCGAAGACGTACTCCACATCGAATTCGATTTCGTGCTTTCGCAGGATTTCCAGGTACTCTTGCTCAAATGACTGTTTCGCATGATGCTCTCTTTGACGGTCGAGATAATGTTTGACTTTTTCCGCCATCGACTGACTGACAGAGAACGCTCCATATCCGCGTTGCCATTGAAACGGTTTGGATGTCTTGCGGTTTTCGTTGATCCATCTGGAAGAATTTGCTTTGAGCAGTTGGATGGTTTTGGAAATTGCAAATTCCGGATGAATCCGTAACAGTAGATGAACGTGATCTTCAATGCCTCCAGCTTTCAACAAAGTCGATTTATGGTCCTTGACGGTCCCGCCGATGTAGGCGAACAGATCGTCGCGCCATACATCGGCCAGCACCGGTTTACGGTATTTGGTGGAAAAGATGACATGGAGCAGGATTCCGTGATGTGCTGACATGATCGTTCCTTTCGTCGCTTCGCGACTGTGAGGGATATGCGGTGTCTCGTTTCCTCGGATTTGCATCCGAGGCTATCGGCTGTCGTCGCCTTGCGACTGTTCGCGGAAGAATAAGTATGATTACGGCCAACGGAATTTGCCATCCATGTCGAGCACAACAGCGGCCCTCAGTTGCGAAGCAACGACAGGCGCCAGCCTCGGACGCGAGTCCGAGGAAACGATCCCGGGGATGTTCAGATTGACCTCAAAATATTTGCAAACAGCCCTTGACTCACTCTCGTTAAATTGTATTATTGCACTAATACACACATCATCGAGGGAAAATCAGAACATGCAGATTCATATCACGACTCACGACAAAGTTCCGATCTACCTGCAGGTTGTCAATCAGATCAAGTACCTGGTTGCGGCAGGACGGCTGGTGGCGGGCGAAGAATTGCCTCCGATTCGTGTGCTGGCTGAAAAGCTGGTCGTGAATCCCAACACCATTGCCCGCGCGTATCGAGAGCTGGAACTGGCGGGGATTGTGGAGAAACGACGAACCACCGGGACATTTGTCACGGACCAGGGTTCGCCTCTGGCTCGACGCGAACGCATGAAAATCCTGACGGAGCGGATCGACCAGTTGCTGGCCGAAGCACTGCAGATGGACGTCAATCTGGAGGATGTGATCAAACTTGTGTACCAGCGATC
>JAYSPO010000392.1:0-1375 GCA_043722015.1 Candidatus Kuenenia sp.
AGACCATGCTCGATACGGTGCGGTTGTTCGTCGGATCGAGCAGGAACCGGACTCCGCGTGGGGCCTTAGAATAGATCGCGCGATCGCGTGCCCCTGCCAAATACGATTGAACCTGACGGGAACCGGCGCGGACCTTGTCGTTATTGGTGTTCAGATTGATGGCGGACACCGTCATGGAAGCAATCAAGATCAACAGCGCGACCACGATCATCAACTCGATCAGCGTGAAGCCCCTTGAGTGATGAAGCGACTGGCGTGGTGTTGCCCGACGAATGGTGTGTGTGTGTTTCATGATCGAGTCCTCGCAATCAAGGCGAATTATCGCTTGCGATTGGTCAAGTTGTCGTTGATCGGATTAAGTTCGATGGCACTGTAACTCGTCAGCGCTCCGAGCCGCCCTTGAGTTGCACCTAACGCAGGGCTGGTCGCATTGATAGTGGTGGGACTAAAGGGTTCTTCCAGTCCCAGCACGGCATCCGGTCCCGCCGACACAATTAAAAATGCGTGATACGTGTTTGGCGTACTGAACTGATTCTGAACGACAGTCATCGCTGCTGTGGACGTACTGACAAACCGCCTCAACTGACCGGTCGGATCATCGGGATCACGACTCAATGGATCGAGCTCACCCGCCACCGTCGGTGCGGCTGGCAATCCCGACCACAGCACACCTGCATACGTTCGATCCACAGGAGCGAACGTCGTCGATTCTACAGTCGTCGCACCAATTGCTCCCGCCGTGGTGGATGACGTTCCGGGCCGGAACAAGTGGGTTGGCCAGCGATAGAATCGTAATGGTCGCCCCCAAGCATCGACGAATTCATTCAAACCATCGCCATCCGTGTCGCGCACCTCACTGGAACTGAATTCACCTTGGTCCACCGGGGCAATGCCGTAGACTTCGGAGTTCGTCAGAATCCAATATAAAAGTGCGGAACTCTCGGTTTCCGGATACAATTGGTGCTTTATCACCCGCGCGTTCCAGGCAACCCAGTCTGGGTTTGAAGAATTGTTGGGCATCGGTTCCGGCAAGAACAGGTTCTTCTCGGCGAAGTTCTGCGGAAATCGAGACTGGAAGATCTGCTTACGGACCATCACCTCCAGCACTTTGTCCTGCGGAACGTAGTTGTAGTTTTGAAACCAATCTCGCTTCAGCTTGTCGATGGCCGGCTGCCGGTTGGTTTTTTCCATGGCTCGATTGAACGCATCGATCCGCTGTTGCATCAGGCCGTGAATTTTGAGCAGCGTCGCCTGAGTGGCCTTTTGTCGCGCGATCCCGATCGCGCCACCCAGAGCCGCAATGGAGATCGTCATCAGGAACAGGATCAAACCAATGACCACCAACAGCTCCACCATGGTGAAGCCGCCACGGTTT
>JAYSPO010000393.1:0-3613 GCA_043722015.1 Candidatus Kuenenia sp.
CTTCACCATCCAGGCGAGCTGGATGGGGTCGCGGAGTTAAATCTGAGACAGTCGAATTGCCTGACGGAGACTCATACGTGTTGCGATTTACGCTGGTCGTTGGTCTTGCCTGCTGCGTCCTGAACCTGACCGCGTGCGCGGACGAACCCGTGTTTCGGCGGCACGTCATTAATGGCGAATCTACGTTTCCTGCCTGTGCCGTGTTTGATGTGAACGCTGACGAACAACTGGACATCGTGTCCGGCGGCTGGTGGTACGCAGCTCCGACATGGGAGAAGCACTTCCTGCGGGATGTCGAGGAGATACGCGGGCGATTCGACGACTATTCGAATCTCACCTTCGATGTGAACGGCGACGGACGGCTCGACTACATCAGTGTCAATTATCGCAGTGAATCGATTTATTGGGTGCAACATCCCGGTCGCGACGTTTCTGCTGATGCACGGTGGGAGCGCCACGTCGCTGCGACTCCGGGTCCGATGGAAACCGGGCGTCTTGTCGATATTGATCACGACGGACGACTGGATATACTTCCCAACGGAACGAAGTTCGCCGCGTGGTGGGACATTGAACCGGGCGAAATGCCGAAATGGAGTCGGCACGACTTGCCGCCAGAACTTGCAGGTCATGGTGTCGGTTTTGGAGATATCAATGGTGACGGTCGCGGCGATATCGTCGGGCGTCATGGCTGGGCCGAGGCACCGCAGGATCGCCGCCACGAACGCTGGGTGTTTCATCCTGAATTCGATCTTTGGCAGGACGCATCGATACCAATTCTGGTGCAGGATGTCGACGGCGATGGCGACAATGACCTCGTCTGGGGACGTGGACATCGGTTTGGTGTGTACTGGCTGGAACAGACACAGGACGCGGCTGGCGATCGGCAATGGGTTCGTCATGCGATCGATACCAACTGGTCGCAGGCTCACAGCTTGCTCTGGGCCGACCTGAATGGCGACACACGTCCGGAACTCATTGCAGGCAGTCGCTTCATGGGGCACGAGGGCAAAGATCCCGGCGAATACAATCCCATGGTTGTGTGTGCGTACCACTTTCTGCCTGAGTCCCGGACATGGAAGCGACAAACACTCTGGTCGGGCGATTCCGTCGGTCTGGGCCTTGATCCGAAAGTGGAAGATCTTGACGGCGATGGAGATCTGGATCTCATCTGTCCCGACCGCAGCGGTTTGTCTGTCCTCGAAAACCTGAGAGTGTCGCCCGCGGGTGCTGTGTCGAATCAATCGGCCGTCGTCGTCAAAGCCGACAACTACGATCACCAGAATGTCATGGTGCTGAAAGATGACGTCGGCTCGTTACAGCCGATCACCACGCCGTTGCAAATGGGCATGCGGCGGCAACAGATTCTGGCCGGAATGAATCTCGCCATGGGGGCATTACCGGACTCTGATCGCCGCGTCCCGCTCGATGTGCGAATTGTCTCGACGGAAGTCGTCGATGGCTACGTGCGTCAGAAGATTTCATTTGCTGCGGAACCCGATGATCGTGTTCCCGCATGGCTGTTGATTCCGGAAGGACAAACATCACAGGGACCTGCGATGCTTTGTCTGCATCAGACAACCGGCATTGGCAAAGACGAACCTGCAGGGCTTGGTGGACTTGAAAATCTGCGCTACGCGCACGAACTTGCGATGCGCGGCTTCGTGTGTCTGGTTCCGGATTACCCATCCTTCGGCGAATACCCGTACGATTTCAAAGTGCAGGGCCAGCACTACGACAGCGGTTCAATGAAAGCCATCTGGAACAACATTCGATCTGTCGATCTGCTGGAGACATTGCCGCAGGTCGATCCAAACCGCATCGGTTGCATTGGCCATTCCCTGGGTGGTCACAACACGCTGTTCACGGCAGCATTCGACGGACGTATCCGCGCGGTGGTCACGAGTTGTGGATTCACGGCCATGCATGACTACTACAAGGGCGACCTCGCAGGCTGGACCAGCGACCGATATATGCCGCGTATTCGCGACGTCTATGGCAATGACCCGGACAGGATCCCGTTTGAATTTCAGGAAGTCCTCGCGGCGATTGCTCCGCGATCGATTTTTGTCAATGCCCCCGTCGGCGACACCAACTTCGACAACCCCGGTGTGCGGAAAGTGGTTGCGGAGGCCTCCCGAGCATTCTCAATCTATGGCAGCGTCGCCGGTAAGATCACCGCACGCTACCCGGAATCCGGTCACGATTTTCCGGATGACGTCCGTGAAGAGGCCTATCAGTGGCTTGAAGAAGAGTTGAAGTAAAGAACATTACTGGTAGCCGATGTTTAATTCGAACTGGTGATGGTATGACCTACACTTCATTGGTCGTTGAGGCGTTTTACATTTTTCAGCCCAGATTCCAGCGGCTCCACCATGTTCGGAAGAGATGCCACTGCGTACGGATGAATTCCTGCTGACTCTGGTTCAGTGCGTCAGACTTATTGAAATGGTTTGCGTACTCCGGACTGCCTTCCAGCACCATCAGGTATTTGTAATACAGGACCAGATCCGGACCTTCGTCGTAGGTGGACAGCACAGTCAGCGCTTCGTTCAGTTCCTGAGCCAGCCTACGAGAATCGGGACAGCCGGCTGCCGCTTTTTCGCAGAGCGAGACCAGTCGAAGCACTTCGCGTGGCAAAGCATTGCCCACGCCCGTGATCGCGCCGGCCGCACCGCAGTGTACGAAACCGTGGTAGACCTGCGTATCGACACCGACCATCAGTGTCAGACCAGGATCGCGGTTGGTGATGTGTTCGGCGGCGTAACTGAGTGAATCCGCTCCGCCGAATTCCTTGAAGCCCACAAGATTTGAAAACTCTCTCTGCAGGTCAAAGAACAGATCGGCCTTCGTTTCAAATCCATAGTACGGACTATTGTAAATCACGGCAGGCAGACCAGCCGCCGCTTTGAGAACACCCGCGAAATGATGTCGCTGTGCCGTCGCGGAGGTGCCCCGTGACAGAACTCGCGGAATCACCATCAGCCCTGCCGCACCAACTTTCTTTGCGTGAGCGGCGTGGCTCGCCGCTATGGCCGGATTCTGCGCACCTGTTCCGACCACAACCGGAACTCCCGCTTCGCACAACTGTCGCACACCTTCCTGTCG
Organism: Candidatus Kuenenia sp.; assembly: GCA_043722015.1. Taxonomy (GTDB): domain Bacteria; phylum Planctomycetota; class Planctomycetia; order Planctomycetales; family Planctomycetaceae; genus SXXK01. The sequence goes on from JAYSPO010000393.1 coordinate 3,106, forward strand.
CTGAGCATCCGTCAACAGCGGCCAATCGCCCATCGAACCGCAATACACGACGGCTCTCATGCCGATTTCAATCAGTTCCTTTGCTTTTGCAACAAGTGCCGCAAAGTCCGGGACCCCGTCGGCCGAACAGGGTGTCATCAAGGCTGGAATACAACCACAAAATACATTCGATTTGTCTGACATTATTTCTTCCGGAAAGGAAAGAACCGCAATGAGAGCACACTACTCCCAACGAATATATCAGGTCGTCCCTGTCTCTTGAAACCAACCGTCCCGCGTCCTGCAAGCGGGATCGAGTCGCGGAGTTCAGTAGCTCCTGCTTGCCGAGAAACGCCGTTCGGCGTTCGGGTTCAATTTTCGCATTATGTGTTTTCTGTGTAAGGAAATGGCGCGTATAGTTCGGATGCTGATTTTGGAGGTTTGTTCTTGAGCAGGGTGGCTCGAAATGCAACGGGACGACGCGCAGAGAAACGGCGGTTCTCAAAAGGGTTCAACAACGGTAGGCCCA
>JAYSPO010000394.1:0-7636 GCA_043722015.1 Candidatus Kuenenia sp.
GCAGGGGCCACGGAGGGCTCACGCCCAGCCGCTCGCCATTGTCAATTCGCACCGCGTGAAGAATAGTCACTCGCTGACGACCGGTGCCAGTGTCATCCCTGTTGACCGCAGTCGCAGCATGAACATGACCATCCCCGCAAGGATCAAGCCGCAACAGACCAGAAAGATCTTTTCAGGATGCTGGCCGAACGCTGGACGAACGACTGGATAAATGATCGCCGCCAGCGTCAGGAACATGAATGAAATCGCGCTGGCAGTCCCCAGAAATCGCCCTCGCTCCGCAGCAGGAGAGCGGTGCTGCAGCAGTGATTGCAGAGGGATAATATAAAATCCGGAAGAAAATCCGGCCCCCAGAATGAGCAGCGAGTGAGAACTCAGCACAATCCGCAACGCCGGCGACCACCCTGCTGGCACGTCAGGAATTGTCGGTGGGACGGTGCCAAGGAGAAAAAAGAACAGGCTGAGACCGGCAGCCCCGATTGGTACCAGGACTGGCCGAATGGCGTGGCCGGAAACGAATCCTGCGACGGCACTGCCCAATCCAATGGCGATCCCGAGGATCCCAAGCAGGAGGCTGACCTCCGCTCTGGTAACGTGATACGCCTGAAGCACAACGGTGTATTCCGGGAGAATCAGCAGAGCCAGCCCCGCGAGGAAATAAAAGTAACCGTCGGCCAGGGCAATCAGGAGCAGGGGGGACTCGGCCATCTTTCGAATGGCCGAAGAGTACATCGTAAACGGGTTCCGGTGGTAGCGGACTGACGGATTTCCGGGCGGAAGTTTTGTCAGGAAAGCAACGGAAATCACCCCTGCGACAGCGACCAACAGAATTGCAAAACCGGGCAACAACAGGTTTGGTGCCGCTGGATTTGAAGGCAGCGGGCTGTAGGCATCAGAGATCGATCCGGCCGCCAGCGTTCCGACAATCACAGCCACATTGGTCAACATGTTGATGATCCCATTCGCTCTGCTGATGCCACGGGACGAGACGAGTTCCGGGATCATGCCGTACTTTGCCGGCCCGAAAATGGCGCTCTGACTGGACAATGCCACAAGGGCGATCATCGTCAGCCACAGATTCCCGATCCAGAATCCATACATCGCAACGAGTCCAATCGGAATCTCTGCGATTTTCATCACCACAGCGACGTCGCGCTTGCTGTATCGGTCGGCATATTCACCGGCAATACCGGACAGGAGTATAAAAGGCAAGCTCAGGCAAAGACTAACAATTCCCTGACCACCCGCGCCCAGGCGTCCGGTCCAGGAACCATCAATCACCATATAGATCAGGATGCCTTTGAGGATATTGTCATTCACGGCACCCAGAAACTGCGTGACCACCAGGGAAGAAAATCCGCGGACTGACTGGTATGAGTGTCGATGAAATTCAGACGAATCATGTGGCCGAACCTCGTCAAACGTGGATTCGCTGATTTTCTTTTCTTCTGTCATTTCTGATTCCTGCGACGTGAGGCCCCTGCCATTCCGTGAGTCACGGTCTGCAGGGTAACAGGATCAGCTGCTTCGGTCGACAGCACCTACTTTCGGCGAAGCACGAATACGGCGTCACCCAGAATGTCGTTGAGCAAAAGTGGTTCAGAAAGGTCATAGCAGAAATCGTAAACGCCGATGAGTTCCAATTCAGGTACGCTTCGCAACAGACTGCGAAACTGGTCCGCTCGGTAGATGCGCAGGCGGTGATCGGTGGCCGTGCGGATGATACGACGGGGGGTCGTCACCTTCAGGCTGAAGCGGACGGTTTCGATGCGGCTTCGACGGCTGAAGTTGAGTACTCGAATGGTGGTTGTGACGCGAGTCGTCCCTTTTCGAATCGTCCAGCGTTCGCAATCGATCTCAGCCGCATCCGGTGGCAACAAGTGGAAACCGAGAACATAGATACCACCATGCTTCAGTGCTGCGGCGACGCATTGCAAATGTCTGCGAGCAGACTGTTCGCTGATCAGATGGCGAAACGTGTTGACCAGACAATGCGCCAGATCGACGGGCTTTGAAAGCTGAAAATCGGCCATATCGCCGCATGCGATGTCTGCTGTTCGCTGACAGCGTTCGAGACGGCGCTGAGTCCAATTCACGCAGGTCGGATTCAGTTCAATGGCGGTCACTGAGTAGCCACGTTTTGACATTTCCAGCGTCTGCCGACCGCCACCACAGCCAAGTTCAAGCACTGACCTGACGGGGCGCGGACTGAACTGAGCCGCAACGGCTTGCAGAAAGTCAGCTTCCGGAATCGTTTCATCGCTGAATGCCAGATCCCAGTAACCGGGAACGTTGTAGCAGTCGCGGGTCGGGGATGTCATAGGATCATGGTCGCGGTTCGCTCGGCGAATCAGGCGTCAGCACGGCTATTTTTTGTCATCATCAAACCCACCGTCGAATTCATCGAAGTCTTCTTCCATTGCGTCTTCATCGAAGAGTTTCTCGCCTTCGTCTTCGCCAGCATCCTGATCGTCCGCAAATTCCTCTTCGTCTGACGCATCCTGGTCTTCTCCGCCGTTGCCAGTTCTACCCTCGAACGCCGTTCCGGAATCCTGCGTTGCACCGATCGCTGCACCTTCGAAGCCTGCGGCGGGGTAATAGAGCCACAGCCACAATGGTAACGTTGCGAAGAACGAACTCCCCAGCAGGCAGACGACATAAACAACCCAGAGCACCGCACCGGCACTGGATTGATCTGCCAACAGATGCCGCAGGCTGAGCAGCATCATGACCAACAACCCTGTCGCCGGTATGGCGACGACGAGAGTAAGCACCAACAATTGTTTTTTTGACATGTCGCGCGTCTCAGATTCGGACAGTGGCGGCTACAGATACGCACAGGCGCCTTGACTTCAACACCGGCGAAGTCAGTGGCAAGTGCCGGATTACTACGCAATAGATGCACTTCCTGCACTTATCGGCATCGTACGGCCACCGATTCACGTCCCGCAACATTACTCCGCAGACTTTAACAGATTTGCCGACGAGTCGGAGGAATGAACCTGACGATACGGCTGGCACGTCCGCCAGACAATTCATTTTCGGGTCACAAGTAACGAGCGATCACGATTTGCATCGAGTATGATTTGTACTGAACGTAACGATATTTCCCGTAAACCGGACCATTCCATGACGACATTTCTTGAACATGCCGCAGCTGAACTGCAATCCATCCGTGAGCAGGGTCTTTTTAAAGCCGAACGCACAATCGATTCACCGCAGCAGACAGACATTCGACTGCAGGACCAGCGCGAGGTTCTGAATCTGTGTGCCAACAACTATCTGGGGCTTGCAGATCATCCGGAGATCATTAAAGCCGCCCACGCAGCACTTGACCGCTGGGGCTACGGAATGGCGTCCGTGCGGTTTATCTGCGGCACACAGACGATTCACAAGACGCTGGAACAGAAGCTGAGCGCATTCCTGGGGACTGAGGACACGATTCTCTATGGATCATGCTTTGATGCAAACGGCGGATTATTCGAAACACTACTGAGTGAACAGGATGCCGTAATCTCCGATCAGCTGAATCACGCCAGTATTATTGACGGCGTGCGTCTGTGCAAAGCACAGCGATTCCGATATCGCAACAACGACATGGCACACCTGGAGGAACAACTGCAGGCAGCCGCTGCTTGTCGGTTTCGCATGATCGCGACGGACGGCGTGTTCTCCATGGATGGCTATCTGGCGAATCTCCCGGATATCTGTGCGTTGGCGGATAAGTATGACGCGATCGTGATGGTAGACGATTCTCATGCGGTCGGCTTTATGGGGCCGAACGGTCGCGGAACACCAGAACATTTCGGGGTCAGCGACCGTATCGACATCATCACGGGGACGCTCGGAAAAGCCCTGGGCGGAGCGAGCGGCGGATACACCAGCGGTCGCAAGCCGCTGATTGATCTGCTACGGCAAAGATCGCGGCCGTATCTGTTTTCCAACACACTGGCTCCGCCAATCGCGGCAGCTTCGGTTCGCACACTCGAGTTGCTCAGCGAGTCTGATCAGCTCCGAAATCAGCTTCGCCAAAACACCGAATATTTTCGTTCGGCAATGACAGAGAATGGATTTCGTATTCAGCCCGGCGAACATCCGATCGCTCCCGTAATGCTCGGCGATGCCGCGCTGGCCACGCGCATGGCCGATGCACTGTTGCAGGAAGGGATCTACGTCGTCGGTTTTTCGTTTCCCGTCGTGCCGAAAGGAGAAGCCCGCATTCGAACGCAAATGTCCGCCGCTCACACGAGACCACAGTTGGAACGTGCTGTGGAAGCGTTTGCGAAAGTGGGACGCGGGCTGGGACTGTGACATAAATTTCCTGAGGGCTGGATGCCGTTATCTTTTCCTGGGCTCGTGATTTCCGCCGAATCGCCATGATCAGGGCCGAATCGCTCTTTCCCGCGTCATCATGGAGATTTGCTCACGATGTTTAGTAATCACCGCGTCCCGCTGGCGTCCCGAGCCATATTCCTCGGCCGACTTTTTCGATCTCTTGCGATGTCAATCGCTTTGATTGCCATGAGTCTCACGGTCGGTGTCGCGGGGTACTATTGGATCTCGAAGTTGTCATTGGTTGACGCCTTTCTGAATGCGTCCATGATTCTCGGCGGAATGGGGCCTGTTGCACCAATGGACGGTGATAAAGCGACCACCGCAAGCAAGATCTTTGCGGCCTGCTATGCGTTGTTTTCCGGCCTGGTACTGGTGGGCGCGACCGGTTTGGTGCTGGGCCCAGTCCTGCATCGCATCATGCATAAGCTACACCTTGATGATCTGGATGACCTTGATGACAAAGCTGATGGTACGCGTGCTGGAAAGTAATGCACCAACGGACAAAATCAACGTGTGACTGGCTAACTCAGCCGTGGCCCCGAAGAACTCCTGATCGCCCTGGAGTTTCCAATGACAAGTGTGCCGCCGCTTCCCTGTTCAGGACAAAGTCAGACAGCTGGTGTTGGTAAGTCCCCGGCATCATGCAGTTCTTCCGAAAGACACACAACGTATCCATCTGGATCAGCAATTTCGAATTCAGCCAGCCCGTAAAACATGCGTTCGAGCCTGCGAGAAACGACCGAGCGGTCCGATAGTCGTGTGAACAGATCTTGTAACTCACCGCCTGCGAGTCGCAGATAGACATTCCATTTGTAAGGCTGGGGTTCGCGAAGGACGTTCGACGTGCCACACCGCAACATCAATTCTGTCTCGCCCTGTCGCAGGATCGCGAACTGAAACGGTGGTGTTTAAGGAAACGGATCTGCGGTGAAGTCAAGCATCTCGCGATACCAGTCAATACTCGCTTCCACGTCCGCCACTTCGAGAACCGGGATTGCACTGAGAATCTGCATTTGTTGTTGATCTTTTGGCGCGGACATAAGGGAGACAATTGGCGAGCGGCTGGGCGTCAGCCCTCCGTGTCACGCGCTGCTTGCGAACTTGCACCACGCAACCCTCTGGAAACGACGTGGACTCCTGGACACAATGCGATCTGGTAACGCTGCAAAAATTCACACGGAGGGCTGACGCCCAGCCGCTCGCCGCAGTCTTGATTTGCGACGCTTCATCCAGTCGCTTGCGTCGTTGCGATTCTGCGATTTTCCGCGTGGCGAGTTTGCCGGTCGATCGCTGCCGGATGAAACGCCGTTGAGGTGTCAGCTTACGATCATGCGTGCGACATGGCAAGTACACGTGCTGGTGCGGCAGAATTTCTGTGTGGAATCATCGTCCGACGTGTTGGTCCTCAATTCGATTGTCCCCAATTCGTTTGTTATAAAGACTTGAGAGAGGCTGGCAGCGTTCGGAACCTGTCGGCGGCTTCGAATCAGGGTGCCTTTCGGGAATAATTGCGGGGTGCGTAGAGTTACACAAACGAATTTGGGACAAGCGAATGAAGACAGACAAGAGATCAAGTCACCAGACTCAGCATCCAGCAAGCCAACGCACGGCAAAGAGTGCGATACATCCGTCGCGCTGGTTGCCGATGACGTTGAATGCGAATACTCCAGTCATCCCAACTTAGTTTGAGGTAGCAGCCCTCTGACCATCAGAATAATCAAAACTAGAAGGGTGATTTATCAAAACTCGAATTCTGAGGCAATCGGTCAGTTTTGCGAGTTTTGAATATTGTCGTAACACCACAAGTCAACTCAGATCTGCTGCACATGGCAAACTCCACTCTCGTGGCGGTCTGACGAATCTTACTCTCGCGCATGCTGAAAGCAATGACGGAATTGCACAAACTCCTGGTGTGGGTGTTCACAGACACAGGCAAGCGGAGGTTCAATTTCGTGTGACATGGAATGTGGGGGTGGCTTGGTGAATTGAGCCGATGCCAACTGAAAGCGGTACACAATTGCACAATGGGTTCGATCAATTTTCCCTGACACTGCCGTTCTGCCGGGATTCGAACTGGATTCACTCCTGTGACTCCGTCTGTTGTTGCGGACGAATCAGCAGCACGACCACGATTGACACCGCTGCGACGAGCGCGAATGCGCCGAAGATCACATTGAGTGGCACATTGCGGTCACGCAGGAATCCGAATCCCCAGTCGCTGAATCCACCGCAACTGATACTTACCAGATTCATGATTCCATAGCCGGTGGCGCGCAGCTGAGGCCTTGTAATCTGGCACAGGATGGGCATGTTGTTGCAGTCGAAAAATCCCCAGCCAAGGCCAAACACGATCAAGCCCATCACGGCGATCGAAAACGATGATGCGTTGCCGACACTGAACAACGCGGGTAAGAACATGGCCATCCCGATGGCACTCACAAAGATCCGCCCGCGGTTTGCTTTCTTCATCCAGTAGTCCGCCAGCAGGCCGCCAATCGCCGCCCCCACGATCGAAGCCGGATGGACAAACATCGAAACCAGCCCCGCCTTCCCCTGTTTCAGGCTGAATTTGTCCCGCAGAATATCGGGCATCCAATCTTTCACGACCCAGCCTGCAATCGCCGGCAGCGTAAAGTAGATCACGAGCAGCAGAAAATTACGATTCGTAAGCAACTCTTTCAGCGCCGCAAGTGGTGCGGTTGATGTTCGCTCAGAATGGTGATCGGGGTTCCGCAGGAACCGCATCAGGGGCACAGAATACAGAATACCGAGGACGCCACAGCAATAAAATGCGGTACGCCAGCCAAGCATCGGATCTTCTGCGACAAACCCCGTGAGTCCTCCCAGAATGAGTCCTGAGTAGATCCCGGCCTGATGGACACTGACGGCCGTCGATCGTGTGCGACCGACGTGAAAGTCGGTAATCAAAGCCAACGCTGCGGGAATGTAGAACGCTTCACTGATACCCATCAAGGCCCGAGTCCATACGAGTTGGTCGTACGTCTGGACAAATCCCGTGGCAAACGTCACCATCGACCAGACGAAGAGACTCACCACAATCACATGACGACGGCTGTAACGGTCAGCGACGTAGCCTCCCAGGGGACTCAGAATTGCGTACACCCATTTGAAGCTGGCAAGCACCACGCCCCAATGCTCTCTGTCGCTGATCGATGGGATATCGGCGACCATCGACGGCTTCATCGCCGCCAGCATCTGCCGGTCCAGATAATTCAGCAACGCCACCGGAAACAGCAATGCGACAATAATCCAGGCATAGTCACGATAATCAGGGCTGGAC
>JAYSPO010000395.1:0-18261 GCA_043722015.1 Candidatus Kuenenia sp.
GGTCGTTTGGCTTAAGCTTTGGACACGCCCCTGAAGGATTCGCAGCTCCTGCTCAATCTCCATCTTGGCTTCTTGTTCATCATCGCTGAGCTTGTTGAGCTGGTCACGCAGTCGCTTTCGACCGTTTTCCAGCTCCTTCAACATTCGCTCGAATTCACCGGTGGATTGGTAAATTCGTTGCCGCAAGAGATCGGTGGACGTCTCTGCAATGAATCTCTCTCTGGTATCGGGTTGAACGTCCGCATGCAGGCGTTTCAGGAACACGGTTCTGAGATGATCTTCGCCCTTAAGCATCCATTCCAATGCCTTTGGAATATGGCCGGTTGGATTTGCAACATCTTCGACAAGCTGTCTGCCGGATTTTGGCAATTCGGTAAGCTCACCTGTCTTTGTTGCGGTATCCAGGCAGTACGCCAAATATTGTCGAACCAGTACCGCAGAGGCATCCAGCCAGCATCCGGGTGGATCGACCTTGCCGCGCAGCATTTCCGACGGACGACCGTAGAAGAACAAGTCGTGCGGGCGTTGATTGACGACTGAGATGATGAGTGCCGTTCCCGTTGCCCGGCCTGCTCGCCCAATACGCTGCAGATAACTGGCCGTGCTTGGTGGTATAGAACACAACATGGTGCTCGACAGATCGCCAATATCGATCCCCATCTCCAGCGTGCTGGTGCATGTTAAAACATTCGGGTCGTCGGTGTGTTCATTATGCGAGAAGTCATATTCCAGTTGTTCTCTCGCCTCAGTCTCCAATAGACCGGTATGCTCGCTGGCGACCACGCGCCGAAGTGCGCCTTTGCGATAGCGGTCTTGGTAGTACTGTTGTCGGGCATTGTATTGTGCTGGCAGGTAAACGCCGCTGGTTGCGTAGTATTCCAGGCTCGGAGCCCCATTCCAGATGGCTGCCTCTGCAGCGGGTCGAACAATTGACTGGCCGCTTTCAGTACAAACAAGATGTTCACGTTCTCCCAAAAGGATCGCTGCAGCAGCGTTGATCGCGTAAGTCCGATTTGGGCCATCCTGATTCAGACATGCAAACAAACCTGCTTCTGTGCCTGTGGTCAGCAGAGCCTCTATCATATCCAGAATACTTATGTCATCGACATTCCGCTTCTTCAGAGCGCGACGAGCCCAGACCAACTGCCATGGCTGCTGGCTGCTTTTGGCGGCCGCGTTAACTTGATCGTGCCCGCGTTGTTGCTGAGTGACCATCAAATGTGGTTTGAATCGGCCGGCCGACGGAAAAGTTTCACGGCCGGGAATCACTCGCCCAAACGGCGACTTGCCCCAAAACTTCTTCTTTGCAAAATCATTTAGATAAGGATGGTCGACCGCGCCTCGAAGTCGTGCTCGGTGCAGAAACCCGTAGATCCAGAGTAGCAAGGATTCGTCTGACAGTTCCATCAGTGATTTATCAATCACTGGCAGTCGCTCGCGTAATTTCTTGATCGTTGAAAAAATCCGTTGCTGGTCCCAGCCCACACAGGAGCTTCCGGATGGCTCCATCGTGCGTCCGTGAGTCTGCATCAGACTGAACTCACTGGTGGCCTCCCACGTCAGCCGCTTCTCCATGTCCGCACGAAGTGGTCCAGGAGGTGCCATAGCTGCCGGATTGTCACGGTAATTAGTGAAGTCCGGATACTCGCGCAAATCAGGCGGAATCAACGAAGCCATCGCCTCACGAACCTGTCCGGGCCATCCGGGGCGTGGTTGTGACCACCAATCCAACAAGGCCTTTCCGGCATCGACAAGTCGAATACCGGCGGAGCCTGCTCCATCAATCACATGCTGCAGGGCCGTGCGAAAGGTGAACTGATAGGTGCGGGCCGTGAAAAAACCGGCGAGATGTGAGGCATCCTGCACGCTGTCCGTGAAGGCCAGCAGTTTCGGGTCGTTGTTCAGGACCGATCCAAAGAGTTCATCAATCGCAACGCTGGACAGAGTGGCAGACTGGCTCCCGATAAAGAACACGCCATCCTTTGATCCACAGCAGGGACATCCCTGATCTCCGACAGCACCATGCTTTTCATCCTGGCGTATTTCTTCATTGACGCGAACACGAAATCGCTTGGGATCGCCCGTTAAAGGACAAGGGCCATCTTCTCGTCTCAGGACGAGACTCTTCGGGCACAGATACCAGTCCTTAAATCCAAAATTCAGCTGGCTCTCGCCGACGGCCTGATATGACAGCTGCTTTTGCGATTCGTACTCTTTGCTGAATGCAAACGACTTCTGCTGCTCTCCCGCGATCTCACTGTCATCATCGGTTCGGCTGCGTTTTCCGACATCTCGCGCCGGGCTGATCACAACAATCTGTGGATTCCTCGATCCCTTGTCTTTGAATCCAAACCAGCCCCGATAAATTCGAGAAGGATCTTGCTCCAGCTGAAATCCCGTAACGCCTTTTGCACCGATCTTGGTTTCCGATGCCGGATCCTTGAGAGCCACCCAGCCCGATTCGCCGCATTCGCTGCAGTGAAACGCCGGGAGACTCGGAAACTCCTGAGTTGGCTCATCCAGCCAACTGAAGATTGGCTTGTCAAAAGCCAGCCGGCCCAATCGTCGCAGCTCACGTATCCACAATTGGACCTGAGTTGGCACCAGAGGAAACGCTCTGCCACTGCGAATCTCTTTCGCCTGTGCGACCAGGGCAAAGAACGAAGCACAGATCAGGCTTCGATCGGTACTGACGGGAAAGTCGTTGAAACCAAGTTCTTCCTGCGCCAACTGGTCAACGAGATCGCTCCACGTCAGCGGGCCTTTGCGATCAGACTTCTGAAAGATCAACAACAAATACTTAAACAACACACATCCCTTGAGCCACGTGCCCAGTTCAACGGCCCATGATTCGACCTGAGCCAGGATTGCGTCATCATCGTCCGTCAGCTTTTTGTCCGACTTTGCAAAAATCTGTTCCGGGATCGTCTCTCCCGAATACACAGGCCCGCCCCATAATCCTGATTGGCGGATGGCATACATGACCGCGTTTTCATTGTCGATCGGCACACAGGTCGATGGGATGGGCAACTCAACATCAACCGATTCCGCATGAACGATCTCTTCGACATCCAGACGATTCTCGCCAATTACCGCATCGCTGTCGATGTTTTCTTCAAACAGTGTGCTGGCAAACTTGGCAAGGCGATCGGTTCCCGTCTGTCTCGCATCGATTGGTGAATTGTCCGCATCTGTCCTCGCAGTTCCGGCCGATGCAGTTGATGGATCTCGGTCATCCAATGTAGCACTGGTTCCGACGACGCACAAAGAACCTTGCGGTATCTCAAGTCGTTCTTTGAGGCGACGCAGGAGGCAGGCAACATCTGCTCCCTGAGCGCCGTCGTACGTATGCAACTCGTCCAAAACGAGATACTGCAGGACGCCCGGGTCATTGTTTCGCCACAATCGCTGATCTTGTGGACGCATCAGCAGATAGTCGAGCATCTTATAGTTGGTCAGCAGGATATCGGGGGGCTCATTCTGCTGAGCATCATGGTTCGTGATCCCATGGTGCTCTCCCATCATCATTGTGCCGCTGGCCTGCGACGCACCCGGATCAGACGGATCATATCGCCCGGTGTAATTGCCAACCCGAATGCCGGCTTTTCGCAGGATCTCCGTCTTCCAGATCACCTTCGCAAATCGTTTTTCCTGATCCGACGCCAACGCATTCATCGGGTACAGGATGATAGCTTTTATTCCCTTTTGTCCCTGCTGTCGCTTTCGCAGACAATGATCAAGCAATGGAAAGAGGAAACACTCCGTTTTTCCTGAGCCTGTCCCTGTAGTCACAATTGTCGGCTTCGGAGCCTGTCCGTTGCTGTTCAGCCGTCGCCAGGATCTAGCCTGATGTATGAACGGATAGAAGCCTGTGTCGAAAATGAACGGCAAGGCTTCACGTGAATCCGCCGGGCGAAATGGCCTCCGCAGCTGGACCCAAGGCCCTTTGAATAGCCCGTTCTCCGGATCCATGAGAAACCGCTGAAATGCGTCTTCGACCTCTTTGTCGCGAAACGCGAACGTCGACTGCAGGTAAAAGAGAACCTGTTTGCGGATATTCTCTGCGAGGTGCGCTGGGAGCATTGCGAAATCAGGCTTATTACTGGCTATAAGACTTAAACCAACCGTCCACTCCGAGTGGTCTTCGACGGAAGTGTAACCAGTCCCCTTTGCGACTGTGCTGTTCTGCGGCGGATTTCAAGCCTCATTTACCCAACCGAGCTTGCTTTGCCAGCTTCGAGGCCAAGCGCTCGGCCTCAGCCGCGTTCTCTTCTCTCAGAGGCAACCCCCGAATCTCGCCGTGATCCACCTTATCCTGGATCACCTGCAGTCCAAGATCCCTAACACGCCCAACATGCAGCGAACCAGCACCATACGTGGGCTTCCTGAATCGACTCTGCAGATACTCATGCACTGACACATCAATTCCAACCGACAACCCTCTCTCATGGGCCCGGCGAATAAACGCGGCAGGCAGAATATTACCTGTTTGTCTGTCGACCCAGTTCTCCCAGATCAAGGCGCGATGCACGATCTTGGCGCATGGCAACTCATCAAATCCATTCTCAGTTCCAGCGGAGTCGGCCATCAAACAAGGCATCCTGCAGATTCACGGGGCAAAGGCCGTTTAATCCTTGATCAGCCGCAACCATGAGGCCAAACGTTCGGCTGAAACGTGGTTGTCCACACCGTAATCGATACCATTCTCGTGATAGATATATCGCAACGACTCAGTGGTAGATCCAATCACCAGATGAACGCTGGCCGATGGTCGCACCCATTCAATGCGAATGCCGCCCTCAAAATCTGGCGACACACATCCATGCGGGACCCTTCGGGAATAATTCTGACGAAGGACCACGGACGCATCCACCAACAACTGTACTGCCAACTCGAAGACTGCATCCAATGGACGAATCAACCCTCGGTGGTCTTCTTCATTGGACTTCCTCAATGAGATCAGTTGCTGCATGATGACCGAAAGGTCCTTGATATCGGCACTCGCAATTTGTTGAAGCTCTCGCCGCACCACCGGCGTGGAAATGCTGCTGCGGACTGCGTTTTCGGTTTTCTCAGCCGGATCACAATGCCAGAACAATCGAGCCAATTGTTCACTGTCATAAAGTGTCAGGGATGCCGTTTCGGTTGATGTCATTTCGGTGAATTCTGGTTTGGAAAGTACTTGGAGAGGATTTGCTCTGCTTCGTGAGCCATTGAATTGTAGAATCGTCCTGCGGTTTCGAAATCGAACAGTGGCTGAGAATCTGGAGTCAACACGGTGTTGAGGTCCTGTTCAACCAATACTGCCGGTCGATCCGGTCCAAGGAGTATACCGGTCCTGCAACGAACCCAACTGTTCACCGCCAACTCAAGTTCGGTTGCATTGAATTGCTTGTGATTGTGAATCTCAAAAGTAGACGAGCGGTTAAACGGTTCAATCTGGCTTTCCTTTGAGCAAAACCGTTCGACCAGCGTCTGAGCCGGATGCTCTGCTTCAGCGGCCCGGTTAACAACAAGGGCCAGCCGATTGATCTGAGGCTGCAGTTCCTTCAGACAATGCACAATGACAGAATCGCACCCAGCCATTGCTTCAGAAATCGCAAGATTTTTTTCTGGCTGAGCAGACCATGAACACGAAATGCGAGCAGGGCCAGCCTGAAAAACGTATCCGGGTTGTTCACTTTTCAAGATAATCCGTGGAATGTCAGCCGGCACGTCCGGAGGAAGTGGAAAAGCCTGTGGTTCGCCGTCAAACTGCTCGGCAAATTGTTTCAGCACACAGGTCATGATGCGAGCGGATGTGACCGTTCGATCTTCCAGAAAGGCGACGACCTGCACTGCGACAAGAGAAAAATCTTTGAATGTGAGTGACATTTCAGTCATAAGTACCCGAGAACCCTGATGGACCATGCAAAACAATGCTGTGATTATGCCAGCACATTGCGATGGGTAAAATGCCAATCTGGGCATTTCAAATTGCCTCGGAATTGTGACCAACTCGCGCACGGTTGGCAATGAACCTGAGCAAAACAGACTACAGCGATAATTGCAATCAGCATTTGCGGTTCGAACAGGGATTCATCCTTGGGTCGCAAGTATTGGCTCCGATCATTGCTGTACCGGAACAAGACAGCAGACGACATCGATGTCAGGATGACGAAGCTGTGTCCCTGCTGCCTGAACAAACTCTTTCGCAGCGGTAGCAACTGCGGCAAGATTCTGAGCCTGGGAGGAATGGTTTCGGACTTCCGGCACGCTGGCGTTTCGCAGACTGAACGGTGAATTCAGATTCAAGAGCTTCAGCAGCTCCCAGTCCGCCATGCAACGAACGCTGTCCTGAGCCACTTCAACCCCACAGATCACGGATTGCCTGAGACCTTGTCCTGTGGTAACTCGATCAAAAACACGACAAACAAAGATTGGCCATTCAATGTTTGGCAAAACGCACGCTGTGCCTTCGATCGCAATCGCCTCATTGAGGGCCATATCGATAAGCCTGTGTCCGACACCAAGCAGTCTGTCCTCGCTTTTTCCGGGGGCATTTCGGTCAAAATGGAGGGAGCCATATTCGGTCAGAATTGCAGGATCCGTCAGCCAATCATCCGGCGTCTTGAACGCCAAACCCGACTCGGTGCTCTTTGGTTGCCGACGTTTATGAATCAGCATGCCAGAAAAGAACCCAGCCAGATCCTGCAGCTCCACCTTGGGAATACGCTCAGAGACTTCCTGAAAGTCGAACTTCGCCACATTTCCGACAAGATCACGAACCGTGTCGACAACGTCGGTGCTTCCAAAACTGGCGGTCTCTTTATCGAACCAGGCGTCGAATGCATCGCTGGGGACAGTAGCCGCATTGGAGAAGACGTCCTTCAGCACATTGGGCTGAGCCATACCCAGCACCAATTCGTACAGGTCTTCCGGATCAGGCATGACTTGCCGTAGTGCTGTGTTGATATGCTCAATCTTCTCGTTGAGTTTGTCCCAGATTCGAGCCTCAACCGTCGACGGATTTCGGAAGCTGGTGACATGAACCTGCCGTGTTTGACCGTACCGATTCAGTCGCCCGACGCGCTGGTGAAGTCGCATAGGGTTCCATGGCAGATCGACATGAACCAGCCTGCAGCAGTTTTGCTGCAAGTCGATCCCTTCCCCGGCGGCTTCAGTAGAGACAAGGAAGCGGACATGGCCGGCATTAAAAGCATCTGCGGCTGCGGTGCGCGTCGAGCGAAGTGTCCTTGAGGAGCCGTCACAGAAAATATCCCTCGCTTCGCCATCTCCATTGATAAAGGTGACACATTCCCGCCCGAACACTCGAATCAGTGCTGACATTAACAACGATTGGGTGGCTTTGTATTCAGTAAAAAACAGGATGGATGGCGAATCGGGCAATTCAGCCGCGTTTCGAACAATCTCCGCAATCTTCGTTTCCTCGGTGATGTGTTCAGCTGCTTCGATGAGTCGTTCCAGCCATTGTTGTTCATCGACAATCAGAAGCAGCGAAAGCTGAGTCAGCTGCTCTTCCAAATCACTAATGCGATCAAAATCTTCATTGCTTTCAGCATCCTGCATTTGCTGAAGCACTTCCGAGTCCGCAGCGCGTATCGCTGAAGCCTGCTTAATCCGATCCAATCGTCCTTTGAGAGCACGTAGAATTGCTGCGACGGAACTGGAGGCCAGCTTCTGCATCGCGATCAGCACCAGCATCACGGCCCGACCATCGCGACCACCCAGGGCTGATGCATAGGTTTTTCCGGACACGATGAATTCCGTCAGCATTCCATAGAACGCCGCTTCCTGCGGCGAATACGAGTAGGTGCGGCTTTCAACGACTGGCTGCTGAAAAATTCGAGTTCCCTTCAGATCCGTTACGTTCTGCTTGTTGTTTCGAATCATGACGTTCGGAAGCGACGCGAGCTGTGCAGCAACGGGAAGTTTTGGCCCGAATGAATCTGGACGCAGGAGACTCAGTAGAGAATAAAACCCATAAGGTTTTCCGCGATGAGGAGTCCCTGTAAAAAACACCATCGATCGAATTCGATTGGCTTCCTGCAACTTCTGAACAAGTCGAAACCCCTGCGTCGGCCCTGACTGTTCATCAGCGTTCAGGTGGTGAGCTTCATCGACCATCACCAAATCCCAGGGCTCGGATTTAATGAGTCGTTCCGTTCGGTCTTTGTGGTCAAGCTTCAGCGTCTGCAGAGATGCGACCACCAATGAGTGAGTATTCCAGAAATCAGACCGAACCGTATCCAGAGACGATGCATAAGTACTGGTACGAATATCGAACATGGTTCGCAGACGATACTGCCATTGCTCGACCAACGATGCGGGACAGAGAATCAGCAGTCTTTGCAGACGCTGCCGAGACATCAGCGCCGACAAGATCAGCCCAGCTTCTATCGTCTTGCCAAGACCAACGTCATCCGCCACCAGCCATCGTGCTGGCCATGACTCCAGTACTTTTCGGCAGACCCACAGCTGATGCGGCAGCAGTGCTATGCGACTCCTGGCAAAAATGCCCCAGGCATTGTTGATGGAACAAATGCATTCAGCCTGAGACCGAAGAACGACTTCGAGCGCCGGCTGAAGGTGGCCTGTTAAGAGAGACTCAGCCAAGCTCGCAATTAGCTCAAGCTCCAACTTGTCGCATTCTCGGATGTCGTCGCCAAAACGGACGATGACAGTGGCACCGAGATCTGCCTGTACTTCGCCGACACCGGCTGACGACAAACGTACTTTCTTCCCCTTTTCAAAAGTCACTTGCACTGTGCCAGTCCTTCTTCGTCTGTTGCATCAATCCCGTCTTCATCAGGGTCCGAATTCGCGAATTGGACACCTCCCAGGATTTCTTCGCGTTTTCCCGCATATTTCTTCCACATAAGCATTCTAAATGGAATATCAAAACAGTGGTCGAATGAAGGGTCTTCTACATACTTCGCGGCTGATTCGAACATCGCCTTCGCGCAGCCATCGGAATTAGTGCGAGCGTCGAAAGTGGGATTTCCGGTAATCACGCGGAAGAGGTTTCGCACGCCCGCAGACGGGACAAAACTCATAGCGGCAAGAGTCCGCTGAGCCACATAATCTTTGGTCTGTGCTCGCCGCGAGCGGAGAACTTCCCGCAGAACGAAGTGTGCTCCGAGCCCAAGCGTCTTGCGGCAAGGTGGAGCGTCGAGGCCCGTTGAACGTCCAAAGATATGACTGCTGCGCAGGTTTGCGATATCGTCGATCGTTCCCAAATCATCAAGATTTGCCTCCGGCCGAGTAATACCTTGGTAGGCAATAACATACGGTGGCAGCCAGCGTGCCAACTGGTAGTAAGCAAGAATCTGGTTCATCCAGTGGAAATAGCTTTGATTCTCGGGTGAACGATCAAGGTGGTGATCAAAGGCCTCGAACCATGCAACTGGCTCGTCCAGTCCATCCAGCATGAGGCTCCAAATCTGGCTTTCAAGAAACTCATTCAGAAATCTACGATGCTGGACGTCGCGGTAGCCCAGTCGAAAGAGCTGTCCTCGAATCATTAGCGTCAGCCATTCGCAGCGAATACGTCGATCGTTTCGGAGATCCGCTGGTGTGGCATCAATTTTGATCTCTGGCATGCTCCCCGCTGGATAAACACGACGATCATGCTCTTTCACAAGTGCATCCCGGTTTGTTTTCCACCAGACCGCAATGGCCTTAAAGACAGCCTCCGACTGATTTTTGGGGATGTTTTGGCTAGGCGAAGTGTAGTCATTCTCAACGGGCCGTCGATTAAGGACTGCGCAACACATCCGCCGGTCAGATTCCTGCAATGACAACATCGCCTGAGTAAGTTGCTCGTCATCGGCGAGCCAACTCCTCTGGAGGTCGTCTCTGTGATCCTCGAAGTATCGCCGCAGCGAAAGCGCGTGTATTCCCCGTGCGAGATAGTGAACAACTGCGTGGCGTTTGTCGCTGTGCGCGATGAAGCACCAGGTTGCCAATTCGCCAATGGCGAGGTTCAGCGGTCCTCGGCAGAACATCAAGAATTTCACGGCCGATTCGTCGTACGCTATCGACAGAACAAACTCACAGGGACTTAGCGCAGCAAGGAGTCTTTCTTCGGATGACGCCGCAGCGGCAAGGGCACGGCTCGCCTTGACCAACGTGGCCGACGGGCCATCAGTCCAGAAATAAAGACTCTGCAAGATTATTCTGGTCTTGCTTTGATCACTGCTCCCGTCCCTCGTCGGAACCAGAGATTCGTCCACAATCCGACCAAGGGCACTGGCAAGTGCCGGCACTATTGCTCCTGCATTACTTTGCAGCTTTTCAACGACATCCGCCATGCCCAATGCTGTCGCAACTGAAATTGGCTTGTCCACTCCAGTCTGTTCCAATTCGGTGTAGGTCTGCGATGAAACAACGCTTCCCGTCTGCAACACCGTTGCTAGCCACTGAATAGCTGGCTTCTTTCTTAAAACCATTGCACAAAGCAAGTCCCATCGTTCCAGCGAGGCAAGCAACCCAGCGCACTTATACTTAATATCGTGGAGCCTCACAGGTCGATCAAATGGAGCTGGCAGTGATGTGGGAATGACCGGCTTCTCCTGCATAAGCCACGACAGCCCGCGTTTTTCGCCAAACAAGATGCAACGAATCGGATCAGTTGTTTGTCGCTTCGCAATTGGGCGACAGACGTTCCAAAACGCCTCCCAGAACTGTCGTGCGGAGACTCCTGCGTCGGACGGATTTAGTTTGATGCTGATTTCGGACCAACGGGCTTGTGTTTCTGTGTAGAATTGACAAAGCACTTCGCCAAACATGATCCCAATCTGTTCAAGACGCATTGCATTTCGATCCGTATCCCGTAATCGCGTTCGTCCAGGATTCACATCGAGATCTGCATTAAGAACTATCGCCCCGGTTCCGCGATGCTCAGTGGCCGGAGTCGTCACCCAGACCTCAGGAAATTGCGGCGGATCCGCAATTGAATCTGATAACGGCAACGCCGGAAGGCCGTTGGCGTCGATATGCAGCAGAATTGCAGCACGACCGCCGGTTTCTGCTTTGGCTCCCGCAATCAATTGTTCTGACGAGTTACCGAGTCGAAAGATTATCGCCCTCTGCCCGTTTGGCCGAATCCCGCTGACCAATGAAATCTGTGGCACCAGCGATCGCTCCGTTCGCTCCACTACGACCGGTGATTCGCCGGAGAAATCGATTCTTCTAATCTGACGGCTGAAGAGGACGAGGTAGCCGGCATACTGACGAAATCGACTGAGGATGTCGTACGATGCCTGTTCGATTCGAAGTGGCAGCTCAATGACAGTTCCGGTCGGCACCTCGCGAGATTCAAGTACCTGAAGGATACATCTCAGTCGGTCTTCATCTTTGTCACCCAATTTTTCCGGATAGATTCCCGATTTCACAACAAAACGGCTCTTTCCGCCGCTGAAAACTCTGGGTTCGTCAGTAACGAAAAAGACGGACTTGAATCCAAGGCCAAAGTGCCCTGTGACTCCTGATTCATGGACTTTCCCTGAGCCTTGCAGGACCAGCATTTTCTCAAGATCTCGCTGGAACCGAGAAACCGAAGTATCCCCGAATCGGTACTGATTGATAGCTCTGCCCCAATGGTAGAACGCCACTCTGGAACCATCGGTGCCTGATTCCACACGAAACGTGTGAAGGAGTTCCTTTGGTCGAATGTTGTCAAGGAATTCAGCTGAGCAGTGGGCCCTAAGTTCGGCCACTGCGTCGTCGGCATTCTGGAAGATCTCAAACGGAACTGATGCAACCTCGTAGTTTTGCGATGCAAGTCGGTCTTTAATCTCCTTCATCACGCCTCGCTGCGTGTTGGAATCGGAAACAAGTAACTTGCGAATCTGCCGCGTGGTGTTCCTTCGCGTTTTGGCCGCTGCATCCCGTCGTAATGAGCTCTTGTCTGATGCTGCCCGCAGGAGTTCTGTCTGTGCGGCATAATGCTGAAGAAGCAATTCACTAAGATCTTTCAGGAGTCCGCCAGAGTCTCGATCGACCGCAAGTTGAGATTCCAATATGACACTGCACGCCCCGAGAATCTGACGCTGAGCAACACTCAGTTCCAACTGATCTTCCGCGATCAGTTTTTGCCAGATTGCGTCAAATGGCGACTGACACTTCCAAATGAAACGTCGAATGTCTTCTATCGAGTGTCTCAGGACGTCAAGTTTTTGTTCGGTGTTCAACTTTTGAACATCGCAGGGACGAATACGCAACTGAAAAATGGTGCTCCCGCCGCTTCCCTGATCAGAATCAGGCATTCCCCGCATTGCATCAAAAAAACTTTCTGGCACGTCGGATACTTCGGCCAGGAATTCATGCCCGGTCACACTGGTGACCGGAATCTTCGTCGAGTCCGCAACACGAATACAGAATTGATTGGCTGACCGCTGCAACGCCAACGAGATGTTCAGCAGGGACCACATATCCTCGATCTTGCTGGGTTCCGGTTTCAGTCGGCAGTAAAGCTCCGGAAAGCCGTCACGGTTTCCCAGCACAGCGACTAAGGCCGCCAATGCATTAGAAGGGATATCCTCCGTGTGCCACTTCTTGAGTTGATCCCACAGAGTGCCTGGACTCGCTTTGATCTCTGCTTCGTCTGGCACTGATCGCCACGGTCCATCTGGAGGGCAATAAATTTCCGCTTCTCGTAGCGATCTGAGTAATTCCGACACGATGCGAGCTTGAGCACTGTCAAGCAAATGCTTAGCATCGACATTCGTTGCATAAACTGTTAGTTGATCTGTCGCCACATAATTACCTCGCCGATTTCGCAGCTTGATCTGAGAAAGCAAAGACTCAGCAGAAGGAGACTGTACAGCTTCCTTCAGGTACGAATCGAACAGAGCATCTTTCGCACCCTCATCGGCAACGACATCCGGCAGATTACACAGATAAGTCAGGACTCCGACATAGCGATCCTCATGAAGCCTTGTTTGCAACGGCTTTAGCACACGATCTCGAATTGCGTCGTCGAGATTCTGCAGCGTCAGGTTCTTCTCCAGGCTGTCGACCACTTCAGCGACAGGCATCAATTCCTTCGGAGCGATTGCAAAAACACTCAGGAACTCCCCTACACTGACATGCGAAAAAAGTGCTTCGCCGATCTCGTATCCACCAAGATTGGTCAATTCTCGGCCGATCACATCGAGAATTCCGACACCAACTGGACAAAGATTCCTGACTTTTTCTGCCCAAACCTGTGAGCCTATCAGCGCTGGTGTTAACTGATCCTTGTGTGCGATTTTCGCCTTGCGATCATGTAGCCTTCTTACAAGAGGCTCCAGGCCGTCGGTGCAAACACAATTTTCGGGAGATACGCCGGTTCCACCAACGAGTGGTAGCCAACGAGCCACCTTTAGCTTTTCCCGCGTTGGTTCGTCGATCGCGTTTAGCTGCAATGTGTTGCAGATAAACACCCAGTACTGATGTACCGCTTCCCGACTCAACGCCTCTTTGAGCAGATCGACCGGTTTCACAGTAGGTACGATGCCACGGAACGCCAGAAGGTTTGTATCGTCGCTTATGAACGTGTAGTCCCCAAAGAGACCGGCAACCTCCTCAGGCAGAGTTCCCTGGATGAATACTTCGCGAACGACATCGACGAGTTCTCGATCACTACATCGGCGAAACAGCTTCAGCGATCGCAACGCTGGGAATTTCTCTTTGGGCCAGTCGAAGAATACCTGATTCAATTGTTCCGATTTGCTCACAAGTGCCTGAAAGTCAATCTTGTGTACGTCTGCGATCGAGTCAAGAAGCGAGATTGCCGTCTCTGGTGTACATTCACAGATCTGCAACTCTCGGCAGATCGACTGTTCAAATTCAACAATTGATGGCGAGACCAGACGCCAACTCTGTTGTTTGGCTGAAAGAACCGCAGACGCGAATGCCGACCATGCATCTGATTTGTCCAAGAGCAATGGAACCCCGATATCGCAGTCGAGCGGCGATCCATGTAGGAGATAACGAATTGCTGCTTTATGGGGCTCGCTCAGTCTCTGACTCTTTGAGATTCTTGCAACGTGGAGCGCACATCCAGCCCGGGCCACAGTGTCTCCGGACAGCAGCGGCTTCCCCGCAAGAAACTGAACGAATCCGGTCTCGTCGAGACTGGAAATGCCGGTAATCAATCGAAGCCGTCGCAGAGTTCCCACGGTCCGTTTCGCAGCCAGGACTGGGCTCTGTTCCGCTTCGTTCCTGAGGCACTTCAGATAGACAGTCGGGTCGGCATTTATTTCAAACAGCCGATTCTCTGCAACGTGTGATCGGAGTTCTTTCAAGCTGAACCATTCGTTTTTGGCTCCTGATGTCGCATACCACATGGAAAGATTTGCGAGCTTTTCACTTTCCGTCGTGAGACCAGCTTCAGTGGACTCCAGTAGATCCAGTATCAGACTCGCGACAGCTCGCGAGTCGTCGTCCGAATCACTGACACCCTCGACGGAAAGTTCATCGGCCTCGGATCGAAGGCTTTTTCCACACTCAAGGACGTACTGAATCAGGTCCAACGCACTATTCGCATTCAGCTTTCCTGACTTTCGTTGCCCGATCAAAGTTTGGGGCAAAGCAATAATCGCCGAATCTGCAGCCCAGACAACCCTCAACAGGGTGTCGTCTGTTTTCGATAGTGGAATGATCATCGAGACAGGAAGAACCAATTCATCCGGAATGATGCTCAGAAGGTGTTTAGCTTGAGCCTCACAGTTGAATTCAGTGGAGCCGAAATACTTCTTGACCAGGCTAACCAACGGCGAATTCTCTGTCGCTGAAAAATGCGGCGTCCAGGACTCAAGACACTGTGTAAAGTACGACCACTGAGTTGGGTCCTGATGCACATCCTCGATCTTCACCGATTGCAGTAAATCGGCAATGAATCCTGCAGGAAGCGCAGGCGTCTGGGTCGAGAGTCGCGACAATTCTGCAATCGTGATATTTGCTCGGCAGGCCCATCTGGCCAATGCAGGAAAGACAGCCAGAGGAAGGTCCCAAACTTCGGTCACTGGCAACGCAATGAGCGGCATTTGCTTCTTCGTTTCGGTTCCCAGCCACTGAAAGCGGCCTTTCACCAGCAGAGCAAACCATTCGTAATCACGACAAACATGCGGCAGACCAGCAATCATGTCTTTACGTTGCATCAACAGACCAGTTAACACTTCTATGCGTTCAAAAGCTCCTTCTTCATCTGCAATCTTCTCAGCGTAAAGCTCAAGGGCTGGGATGATTAATGGAAGGACCCCAACTTCCGTCAATCGCCGGTTCCAGCGTTGTCGTATGGTCTCCGTTCTCCTGTCTCCTTGTGTGGTGTGGCTCGCACGTTGGAGTGCTGAGAAATTGCCCTGATCGTCGGGCTTATCGACACCGTTGCGGCCGGAATCGACGAAGTAGTATCCGTGTAGCAACAACTCGAAACGACCTTCGTCGCGAGTCCGTGCTGGTAATCCCCCCAAAGGCAGGAATAGCGTTTCAGTCACCGAGACGGACTTTGGCGTCGGTGAATCGAGCAGCACGACGCCAACGTGCTGTTTGGCTTCAGCCGAAACTGGTGCGAATCCATCATCAGTCAGCTCCTCGACCACCGGCCAGTCTTTGTCTGACGAAATCGTTGACAGTGCATCATTGTCGAGCAGTTGATGGTAGCCACAATATTTTTGTGATTGAATTTCTCTGTTAAGTGTCAGCGTCACAAAGCCTGAGTGACGTA
The DNA here is from genome assembly GCA_043722015.1 of Candidatus Kuenenia sp. Lineage (GTDB taxonomy): Bacteria > Planctomycetota > Planctomycetia > Planctomycetales > Planctomycetaceae > SXXK01. Next base: position 15,713 of record JAYSPO010000395.1, read on the forward strand.
CACGACCAATTCCCATAGTTCTCCAGTTGATGTTCTCTCCCTCGGTCGGGTCACAATGAAGTTGAGCAACAACCTGGATATCATCTGCTGATCTAGCGTGGCGAAATTCAATATGGGTCAATGTTGTCAGCAGGGGCATGGTACGAATCAAGCCTTCGAGCTGTTCTCGCCCGAAGATTTTCTCTGGCGGTACCGTCAGGTGGTCATCAAAGTACCCGTCCTTGACCAATGCAAAGCGATCTGGATTATCCGTAGGCTTGTCTACGCAGTGGCGCCGCAATCTGAGAGGGATGACCAGGGAAAACCAGTTCATCGCTGCCTTTCTCAGGAACAGCTGACTGTGCTTTCGAAGCTTGGCAATCTCAGAGTCAGCAGCACGATTCCAGCTCTCATCCCAGGGCCAGTAGCGTTTCCCATGCCACGGATTCATGAAATCCGAACGCCGGTAGTCGCGTAGCTCCGGCGGACATTCGAGTGCATCTCCGTCCGGGTCGGAGAGATAGAAGAACGCTTCACAAAGATGGTAGATGCTCTTCAAGCCCAGTCCAAATCTGCCTATCTTCGACTCGTCGCCGCCGCCTGATCCGCCACGTTCCTGCCGTATCGCCTGAGCGTTTCGAAATGTGAATGGCCGATTGTTAGCAATGAATACCAGAGGCCCCTGAAGCAGCGGATGCTGCAGGCCCTCGAGTTGACTTACGAAGGTTACTGTCAATTCAGTAGCACCGGCATCGTCTGCGTTCTGGATCATTTCTTTCAGAATCGCGTACCCATCGCGGTAGCGTTCATTAAGGTTGCCTTTGAGGTTCGCGATGATGTTTGAATGATAACCACTCATGAAATTCCGGCCCCTGTACTTTCAGTCAAACTCACTTCATTGGTGGCCTGATGGAACCAATGGATCTGACACCGAATTGTCTGTTCGAAGGCCTTTTGAAGTGTGAAAGTTGTTGCTTTCAAGTTGCTTCCCCTTCTTCACGTGTTTCGAATGCTCGAAAAAATGGCCCTATTCTTCTGTTCGTCTGAACCTTCACTGGGCGTAGTATACGGAATTCAACTGATTTACACTCCGCCACCGCTGAATGTCATATTCAGCAAGCGGCAATCCGTGTTGCAAGTGGTCGCCGATAGCCGCAAGATTCGGGTCCGTAACAGAACTGCGTAGTATTGGTATGAAAGGGCTCGAATCAGGTGGACGATTCTGAAATCATCAATCGATTGCAGAACGACGATCAATTCGGCTTGACCATGGTGCTGCGTGAAGTTGTCCCGGTTCTGTGGCCACTTCTGAATCGCAAGTTTGGGGATTCTCTCTCCAATGAGGACATTGAAGAGGTTGTGGCAACTTCACTGGCAAAGCTTTGGCAGCATCGAAGGGCATTCGATTTCGCAAAGGGTGACTTTCGAGGCTGGTTTTATGTGATTCTGAGAAACTCAGCACTCGATCTGCTCCGAAGCAGGGCTCCTCGAGTCGAGGAGTTCCTGAGCGTGGAGCCGATTCCTGGTTCCTCGGGGGGCTCTAACCAAGATAACCAGAGGTTTTTTCCGGAAGTCATCGGGACCCTCAGCGAGCGAGAGCGGCAAGTGATTTTACCTCTGTTTGACCGGTCCGGCGTCTCCGTTGCCGACCTGAGCCGAAGTCTGTCCATAAGTTCCGGTGCGGTTCGACAGCTTCGGTTCAGAGCACTGCGAAAGCTGGAAAAAGGCCTCTCTGAATCCGGGTACGCAATTAAGCGGGTACGAACACACGTCACGGAAGACCATAGTTGAAAGATCGCCAATCATGAGTCAATTCAATGAGCTGGTTGCCGAATGGCACAAGCTGATGTGCATCGAAGAGAATTCCGCTGCACTGGAGACGCACGGGATCTCACAGATTCGGGAAGACCGCGTGCTGGACCTCACAGCACGGTACATCGACAAGTTGACGGGTATTCAGCAGCAGCATGATGACCTCTCATCAGGATTCGCATCGCGTGTACGTCCGCATTTGTGCCGGGATGTTATCGACGACCACACGCTGGAATTGACCTGCAACAGGTTCCTCGCCGGCGTTGGAATGACATTCCGCAGAGAAATTCCTGCCGCAATACCAAGATCACGGCGGACAAAGATCCGGCGACTGGTAATCCGTTGGAAGAGCGGTTGCGCAGAAGCGTTCTGGGAAGGTGTGGATGTCTCTTTCCCGTTACGAGAGCTGCTGTTGTTCTGTGCGGAGCACTCGGGAGGCGCTGACGATGTTCCGGGGCAGGAGATAGCTGATCAGTTGATGTTCGAGTTACACGATGGCAGCGCAACGATTCCACGCCTGACATGCGTTTCCCATGATGACCGTCAGTCCGTGTTGCATTGGGAAACGGCCGTGGTGTCACTGAACGCTGCCGCAGCTGTGGTACCGGAATCAACCTCTGGAATTGCAGAAGCTCAGCAGGCCCTTGCGACTTGCATCGAAGACAGCGGGAGGGACTTCGAATTCGGGATTCATGAATGTCTTTCGGAATCCAATGATCCTCCCGAAGATTTGAACGTGGAGGTAGCTTTTGTGATTG
>JAYSPO010000396.1:0-2526 GCA_043722015.1 Candidatus Kuenenia sp.
GAGAAGGACGTCGAAACACTTCTCGGTGCGCGCCAGGACCAGGGTGCCTACTCAGCCATGCTTTGGGGACGAGCCGACCTGAACGGCTTCGAAGCGACGACCAATTGGCTGCCTCGGGCTGACCTGTACAGCTTCTCAAAGCCACTGTTCAACGGTCTGTTGTACTGGAGCAGTCATTCGAGTGCAGGCTATGCCGACACACAGCAGTTGCCGCCACCGACAGATCCCAATGATCCCTATACGACAAAGGGCATGTTGTACAATACGAATGCCTCAGGACTGGTCGCAATGACGCGGCACGAACTGGCCGCGCCGTTCATGATGGGACCCATCAATGTCGAACCATTTGTGATGGGCGAAGCAGCGTATTGGCAGCAGGGCTTTACCAGCGAGAGCGTCGATCGTTATCTCATGAATACGGGCGTGCGTGCCAGAATGACGGCAACGCGGGTCTTTCCATTCGTGCGGAACGAGATTCTGAATCTCAACGGGCTGGCGCATAAGCACGATACGCTGCTCGAATACGCATTCACTCAGTCCTCACGCGGCCTGAACGAAATCGCGCAATACAACGAGCTCGATGATAATGCACAGGAGCGTTTCCGGGCACGGTATCCGCTGCAGATTTATCCAGTAGGTGTTCCGGCGGAATTCAATACCCGTAACTATGCGTTGAGAAACGGGGCGGGACTGTGGACGAGTGCTCCGTACCATGAAGTCGCGGACGACTTTCAGGCGTTGCGATTCAGTTTTCGCGATCGGCTGCAGACGAAGGTCGGTCCTGCCAACGCACCGCGAATTCGCGACTGGATGACGTGGGAATACGGAGCGACATTCTTTCCAAAAGCACAACGGGACAACTTTGGTGAGGACCTCGGGCTGCTCTACAATCATTACAGCTGGAATCTCAGTGACCGCACCACTGTGCTTGCCAACGCGAACTGGGACCTGTTCAGTCCGGCACAGAACCTGTGGAGCGTCGGTGTGCTCAGCCAGCGAAGTCTGCGAGGCAGCGTTTATCTGGGATATCGCCAGGTCAAGGCGACGGATTATCTGGACAGCCAGACGTTAATTGGCAGCTACAGTTATCAGATGAGTCCAAAATGGATCTCGACTGCGTCGTATGCCTATGATGTGGCTCAAAGTGAGCTTCGTGGTACGTCGCTCACGGTTTCGCGCGTTGGTCTCGACTGGATTCTGCACTTCGGCCTTGGCTACGACGTCAGCAAAGACAACGTCGGCCTCGGCGTTTCCTTCGAACCTCGCTTCGGGCCGCCTTCGCCGACGAACCTGAGCTACCTGCTGGGAATTCAATAATCAGGACTTCCTGACCTTGATCACTTTTGTCCCGGCGATGTCATCATGAAGGCATCGCCGACTTGATCGAAAGATCATGAGTACGTCAGCAAGACCGACAAAATTACCAACCAACGGAACTGCACTCAGCATCTGAATCACAAGGTTCCGTTTCAGCAGAAGTGGGATCAAGGGCACCAGCTCGCCGGTGTTGAAATCAACGATGCGAGTCCCCGCAGCGAGTTTGCCGATAGTTTGGCCGCGTTTGGCCAGCAGGTAACCATTGAGGATCAGATACCAGGCCACGCCTACGACAAGGCTGATGAGACTCACCACAAGTTGCGCAACAATTGACTCTGTCTCAGAAATCCCGCCCTGCTGAACGGCGAAGTAGGTGTACCCAAATGCCACGCCAAGAACCACAGGCAACATCAGCAGTCCGTCCAGAAACGCACCACTGAAGCGTTCACTCAGCGAGGCGAGTTCCAATTCACCAGGGGCTGCAATGGCATGGTCCATGTTCTCCGGTGCTGCGTACGGGTTGAATGGATCACCTCCCATCGGATTGTTACCGGAACTACTCACTGGAATCCCTTTCAAATGGCTCTGATTCGGTGGCAGGCATAGTATTCTTCCCGCAGTGCGAATTGACAATGGCGAGCGGCTGACTCATTTCTGGCCGCTTAAAGAATAAATCGAGACGCTGCCAGAGCCTTCCAAAACGTCAGGACGAATACGTCCGTCGATCAGAATCCCACACATTGTGGAGTTCCCGAAGGCGGCTTCTGCGGACGATGCTATGTCAGAATCGCTCGACACGCAAACGAAAGACATCCAACGAGTTCCGGCGAACGGCAGAATGAAGAATACCGGTTGAGCCCGAGACGCTAGTGTTTTGTCAAAGCAAGGATTGCGGGCTGGGTGGCCGGGGCTGGACTGAGCGGAGCGAAGGAAGCCTCGGGGTTTCGGGCTATCGCCCTCCAACCCCGGCCACCCGAAGATTAAAACTTGACAAAGCGCTAGCCGATTCGATGGTAAGATATCGGCTAGCGCCTCAGGCTCAATTCCAATACGTTCGGTAAGTTTGTTTCATCCGCCCGGCGGAAGATTAGTCCTGATGCAAGTGACAGCCATATGGAGTGCGGCGACTTGTCGCCGCTTTGCCTTTCCGACACGGCATTTTTGTCAATCGGCGTGGGAAGACAGGAAACACGCCATTTCAATTTCAGG
>JAYSPO010000397.1:0-1377 GCA_043722015.1 Candidatus Kuenenia sp.
GCCGACATTTTTCTGCTATCAATTTTTCTGCTTTTTGTTTTCCCGTCGCAAATCTTCCTGAGTTTCGACTTCAAACATGGGTTGCGGGCGAAGCCCGCGCTGGGTTGATTCGTGTTCATTCGTGGTTCAAACAGTCAGCACATAGAATCCAGTAGAGTCAGCAAATTTCAAATAGAACAATCGCGGCCCGCTGGGCTAGTGGTTACAACGAGCCAATGCCATCCTCAACCGGGCAATGTACACGCGCGACAACTCAACATGCAGACGATTGAAACTGAAGTCCTGTTCTGTCCTGATTCTGCCGCCCAGCGGTTTCTCCCGGAAGGGCCGTACGCATTGCCCGATGGTCGCATGAGCTGGGTCGGGATTCAGCATGGAGCTGATTCGACAACCGGCTCGATCAATATCCTGAATCTCGTCACGGGAGCCAACGAATCCTTCCCACTGCCAGGCCGACCGGGGTTTGCATTTCCAACCGATCAGCCCGGAGTCTTTGTGACGGGCTTCGAACGGAGCGTGGGACTGTTCGATACGCGATCGGCAAAATGGAGTCCCCTTATCACCGACGTGGATTCGAATGTTTCAAACACGATTATTAACGATGCGGTGGTGTTCGAGGGCAACCTGATTTTTGGACTCAAGGAACTGGAATTCAAGACGAAGAAAGCCGGGCTCTATCTTTGGCGGCGTCGCGATCAGGCATTGATTCAGCTCAGAAGTGATCAAATCTGCTCGAACGGAAAAGCGATCGTGCGGAACGCTGATGGTTCGCTGACTCTGTTCGATATCGATTCGCCTTCCAAACAGATCATCCGTTGCCGACTGGATATCGAAGCGGGCACTGTGAGCGACATTTCCGTCATCGTGGACCTGACATCCGAAGATGTGTTCCCCGACGGCATGATTCTGACACCCGACCATCAGAGCCTGATCGTGGCACTCTATGATCCCGGGGATCCCAAAGCAGGTGCCACTCGTCAGTACAATATCTCCACGGGAAAACTGGAAACGATCTGGACGTGCCCCGGATCACCTCGAGTCACTTGTCCCCAACTGGTCAAACATCAAGGGCGCGTACGACTTGTGCTCACCACGGCAGTTGAACATATGCCACCGGAACAGCAGGCCATTCATCCCGACGCTGGCTGTCTGTTTATCGGCGACACTGCGTTTTCCACCATCGGAGACCAGCCCGTGTTTCCGGTTCCAGGGCCATGCGCGGTCTGATTGGTTTCGGCAATCCTTCGATAGAATTCGCGCGAGGACGAGTTATAATGCAGGTGGTTGTCGTTCAATCGATCAAAGGCGAGTGCGTGTTCAGGACAAAGAATTTTCGGCTGAGCCTGTAGGCCGGACCAAGCGCAGCGCCGTTCCGGC
>JAYSPO010000398.1:0-2008 GCA_043722015.1 Candidatus Kuenenia sp.
TTCAAGACTCATCAACCGAGACAGTTTTCCACGACCAGCCCCGTTTGATGGCCTGAAGGACAATCAGCGCGGGCACTCCATTCATGTGGCCCAGTTCAAGGCTCGTCACGGCGGAGCGTGACGGCTACTTTCCGATTCTACCCTCACCGAGTCCGAACCCTGGTGAGCACAAAGTTTATGCACGAGAACAATCTCTAAAAATCGCCGCCTAAAAATCTTCGCAGCACAACAAGAAATCAACGGTTAGCAGTACGGAAGAATTGCAGAAAGCCTTCCGCAGGCGTGTCTACAGGAAAGGGCAGACTTCTCTTAACGTTGTACCCTTTCCGTGTATTCAGTGTATTCCGTGGTTCAACCTGCGTTTCTACTTCGCCGCCAGGAGGTTTACGAGTTCTGTGAGGATCAAGTCACGGTCATCACCGCTCAGAGAAAACGCCAGTTGAGCCAGCAACAGACCGTACTTGTAACTGATGTTATATCGGGAGCCGTCGATTTCGAGTGCGAGATAGCGTTCGGCCTGAGCGAGTTGATTCAATGAACTGCTCAGGTCGATGTTCTGTCCGGCGGGTGCGGCGTCGAGTGACTTCTGCAGCAGCGTCAATACTGTCGGCGTCAGAACGTGCATTCCAAACATGCACAGATAGTAGCCCGCGCGTTGTCCGGCCACGATCAGGCGTTGTTCGGCGATCGTTGGTGTGGGCTTTTCGATCACAGTATTGACGTCGTACAGGTTATCCGACTGAGCCAGCGGCGTTCCGCCGACAGTGCCGAAGAATGCAACTTCGTTTTCGCGCGTTGGCTGAATCGCCGATACGGAGCATTCATATTTTGTCGCGGCTTCGATCAGTTGCTGAGCGCACAGGCGATCGGTGCGGCTGAGGTAAAGATGGTCCGAGACGAGATGCAGGAACGCTTCACCGGCCGCGAAATCGCGGGCTCGCAGAATCGCATCACCGTAACCGCGCGGACTGGACTGTTCAAAAAAGACCAGTCGCGAAGCATGAGGTCCTGCGGCGGTGAAGTACGGCTCCTGCTGACCGGGGCGAACAATGATGGCGACCTCTTCGATCCCTGAATCAACGACTTCATCCAGCATCAGCCGCAGCGCCGTGCGAATCTCGCCGCGCCGATCGACGAGTGTCTGAAGTGGCAGTCTGGCGTGATGATCACCAGCCGCCGTAATGACTGCTTTTCGAATTTTCATGTGATTGCGTCTTGTATTGCTCTGGATGTAAAATCGACAATTCATGTAACATCTGCAGAATCTGCCGAAGTTCAAATGTCTGCCTCGGCAGATCATCGGAATAAATACAGGATGTCGCAAGTTCTTTTTGAGAAAGGAATTGCGATTCCGCCGCGGGCAGAAAATGTGACCAAACGAATGGACTGGTTCGGCATTTGCTGCTGGTTCTCAACAGAGCAACGAAAGGATTCGTTGCCACGAAAATATTCTTCTACTGACGCACAGGATGGGCATGGACGCTCGAACACTGCGATGTCTGGCCGTGGCATTTTGGTTGGTTGTCGCCAGCCGTACGACTGATGCCGCAACGCATCAGACCGTCAATTTTGCGGTAACCGCTAAACGCCCCGAAGTTGCCGAACAGGTTGGCAAGGCGGCGGAAGTTTATCGCCAGCAACTTGCAATTTTCTGGCTCGGCAAGCCACTCCCCAACTGGAGTCGACCCTGCCGAATTTCTGTCGATGAGGGTGCGTTGGGAGCGGGCGGCAAGACAACGTTTCAATTCGTTCGCGGCGAAGTTCTGAATTGGCGAATGGAAGTGCAGGGATCGCTGGAACGCATTCTTGATTCGGTACTGCCGCATGAAATCAATCACACGATCTTCGCCTGTCATTTTCGCCGCCCGCTGCCTCGCTGGGCAGACGAAGGCGCCGCAACGCTGTTCGAACACCGCTCAGAACAGTTGAAACAGTTGTCTCTGCTGAACGAAGTGATTCGCAACAAGCATCAATTGATCTCGTTGCGTGATCTGTTGGCGATGAAAGA
>JAYSPO010000399.1:0-12458 GCA_043722015.1 Candidatus Kuenenia sp.
CTGAACGAACAGAATGCTGTCATTCTGGAGTCGTTTCGCGCCAACGCAGAGGTTCGATATCAGAACGGACTTGTCACACAGCAGGATACTCTGCAAGCCGACGTCGAACTTGCCAATCTGGAGCAAAGACATATCGAGTTGCAGCGCATGGAAAAGGTAGCTGCCGGACGGATTAACGTTTTGACACGGCACAATCCCACAGATCCCGTCCCACCGCCGGTTGGTTCAACTGATCGCAATGCGAACCTGCCCGACGAGCAATTCCTGCTTACACTCGCGGTACAACAACGCCCGGAAGTTTCGGCTGCAGCGGCGCGAATTCAGGAAGAGCAAGCCAAATTGGCGCTGGCCTGCAAACAGTATTATCCCGATATGGAGGTTTTCGGTCGTTATGACACGTTTTGGCAGCCACGCGAAACGCAGAGTGATCTCCGTGGTCAAGTCGGTGCACGGATCAACCTGCCAGTCTACGAGAAGCGTCTGAACGCCGCTGTTTGTGAAGCTCGCCATCAGGTATCAAAGGCGCGTGCTGGCTATGATCAGATTGTGCTGGAAATTCAGGCTGAAGCTCAGTCGGCCTACGAACAGGTCCTTGAATCGCAGCGGACAGTCACCTTGTTTTCGACGAAGCTCGTTCCCACTGCACAACAGAATGTCGATGTCGCTCGATCAAACTATGATACAGGAGTCATTACATTCTTGGCATTGGCGATCGCCCAGCGACAGCTCATTGATGCCCGTGAAAGACTACTGCAAGCGGAGGTGGAACTGCAGCGCAGAAAAGCAACATTGCTCCGTTCGGCAGGAGGCTCGTTCCCGGAATCAGCTGAGTCCACGAATAGAACTGCGATCTGACAGAAACGGATTTCATTCAATTGGAATCGGCAGTCAACTGGAACGGATTGGCTACAAATTTCGACTTGCCGTTCGCGGCGGGCATTGAGTGATTTGCCAGTAATCGTAATCGCTGTGATCCAGCAAAGGTCTGCCAGTCAGATTCCAGTTCAGACCACGATTCAATCGCATAGACTTCGCGAAGGGCCTGTTCGTAGCCGTGTCGTTGTCCAACTTTGACGAAACGAAGTAACTGCTCAGGAGTGCCTCGCTCCAGTAGAAGCCCGGTGACAGTGACGCTCTGGCCATAAAATGCGTCACGCGACGCAACCGGGGGGCCTTGATCGAGCCTCATTAACTCGTCCAGTCCCATCGTGCGATTCATCGCGACGAGGGCCTGCAGTTCGTTCAACCGTCGCTGGAGCTTGTCTGGCGATTCGGCCAGCATCGCAATCCCTTCGTCGGCCCACTGCGGAATCCGGCGATCAGTGAATTGATCCGCGAGGACAACGTGAGTCAACTCGTGCGGCAACGAGTCGGTGAAGCAACCCTCAGCAGTGCCGCACAAATCAATTCGCCGCAAAAGAACTTGCCCCTTGTCGAGTTGAATCGTTGAGCATCCTGATGTTCGTTCGCTGCCCGGTCCCAATGTCCTGCAATAAGCCGCCATTGTCGCGTGTACCACGACTTCGCATTTGGCATCCCATGCAGTCGATGCGTCACCCGACCATGTCGCCTGACAATGCGACTTCAGCCGTTCGCACGAGATCGCTAACTCCTTGATTCGATCGGCTGTCGAACAGCAATGAATTCGGAAGTTGGACGTTTCCGCGACGAAGCACCGTTGACATCGGCAGGCGGATCGCTGCAGCGTCAAATGCGGCTCTGTGGCTTCCGGTGGCATTGGGTTCTCGACGGCCCACGCATGGCTTTCAGACAATGGCCATGTGGCAATACACAGAAGTCCGAATATCAGTCTCACTAACCATTCCCATCGCAACTGGATTGATGTTCATGCCACTCGCATCGGTGAAGATTTCACCGGTGGACATAAACGCAATCCTGATGCCACGAGCGCACAACTGCGTAATTCGCGAGATTCCCTCAGTTTTCTGGCTGTCGTCAATTTGCCGATAGCTGGTCGGTGCTTGATTAATCGACAAAACCTCCTGAATTTCGGGCACTCCACGCGGACACTCGTTGCCGTGTCGAGGGGGCGCAAAGTCCGAATAGATGCCATGCAATCCAGTTGAACGATTGCATCTGACACTGCCTGCGTAAACTCCGACTTTGGCTCGCACCCTGTCAAGTTTGCCAATTAAACGATATCGTGACTCCGTAGTGGCAAGATTTCGACTCGTTTCGTTTATGGAGGTCACCTATGACCCACCGCATGCTTTGGATTGCTCTGATCGGTGTGGCGTTGAATTCGAATTGGGGTGCGCTGGCCGACACGAAATCACTCGACGTCTTCAATCGCCGCATCCTCCCAATCCTGAATTCCACGAAGCCTTCCAGTTGTGCCGAATGCCACCTGAGCGGTGTCGATTTGAAAGACTACATCCGGCCAAATCAGGCGGAGACATTCGCAGCCCTGGTCAAAGGAGGAATGATCGACGCGGAACATCCGCTGAAATCGAAGCTCCTCGAATTCATCAGCCGCGCGCCGGAGAAGTCGACCATTGTGTCAGCTGACGTACGTAAGGAAGAACTGGCCGCGTTTACCGCCTGGATTGAAGAGGCCGTCCGCAATCCCCAGCTGCTCAAAGCGAAAGCAGGCCAGGAATCGATTGGTCCGAAGCTGCCTGTGGATGTCTTGCGTCACGCCCGCAATGATCGAGTGCTCGCGTCGTTCATCGACAATGTGTGGAGTGAGGCGACTCGTTGTGCCGCATGCCATTCTCCATTGCTCAACCAGAAACAGGTTAAGGAGCACGGAGAGCGAGTCAGCTGGATGACGCCGGACGATCCCGCCGCGACACTCAAGCATCTGGTTGACGCCGGACTGATTGACACGGATGAGCCGATACACAGTATGATCTTGCAAAAACCAACGATGCAAGTGAAGCATGGTGGCGGAATCAAGATGGTTGTCGGTGACCGCTCCTACAAACAATTTCGGAAGTTCATTGAAGATTACGCCGCCACTGTCGCCGGAAAGTACAGGACTGCCGATGAATTGCCCAGCGCGGACGCCGAGGTCTCGCGCGTCAGCGACGTCTGGTTCAAACTGACCGATGTGCCAGAGAGCTTTGACAAGCAATTATTGCAAGTCGATCTCTATCGGCGGGACGACCAAACGAAGACCGGCTGGTCATTAGATCGCTGGGCAACGGCGGATCGGCAAGTCTTCGGCAAAGGAAGGCTTTGGCAACACTCCCTCAGCCTGATCGCGCCGCGTGATTCCGACCGAGCGCAGGAACTGCTCGCCCACCATTTACTGCCGCCTGGCAGGTATCTCGTGAAAATCTACATTGATAAATCGGGCCGCCTGGAAAAGGACTGGCAGACTGAACTTGGCGATAGGGACTTCGTCGGTCAGGTGGAGGTCGATTCGCATTGGCTTACCGGCTATGGCAATATGACCTCGGCGACATTCCCTGCTCGTTGAAGATTCATTGTTACCGTAGTCTGGCGGCGACTCACATCTACGCGATCGAGGTCTGCGATTGATGATGTTGGCGGCGTGTTCCAGCTTTTGTTGCAACATGGTGATCGACGTGACAATTCAGACACCACAAAGATGATGATCGCGGGAATTATTAATCGCAGAAGTAGTGTCAACATGTTTGCCGCATTTCTAAGACCACAGTTCTCCCCAACGCCACTTTGCTTCAGGGAGAACTGTCAATCGCATTTGTGTCCTGCATTTACTCGTGACTGTGCGCTTCTTCTTTGAAGTCACCGGTGTATGGTGTTCCTTCAATTTCGGCGCTCATTGTTCCCGCATATTCCTGCACGATGCCGAGCTTTTCATGCTTGCCGACAAACCGTGACGAAACTCCGTCGGTCTCACCTTCCAGAGGTACGGGCAGCAGTTCCGGATCGCCGATGCTGAGAAGCACTGTGTCGGTTTTAATCGGGGCCGGCGACTTTTCGTCGCTGCCGAGAACGTAAACCGGAGAAAACAAAGGTATTAGGAACCGAATACGCCATTTTGCCACAAACGGTTCTTGCCACCGTTAGCGGGTTATGACACACCAAAGCATCCGCGTTCAGATCGCGACGACAGATTGGCGGTCACGGATTCCCAGCCGCATCTCGCTTGCGACCAACTCACCCCGGTTGAAATTGTGGAATACGAGACGGCAGTCAGGCCGGACTGCCGATCGACATTTGCGAAGTCTGGGACCTACTCAACTCGCTGAAGTTGGAAAGACTACTCCAACTTGGCGTCGTCCACTAACTCGGACCGCTTTGACACACCGGAACGACGTCGATTTGATTCGCCCAGTCCAAGGTACTCCATCAAGTGGCGCAGTCAAGTCGAATACAGGTGGAAGTCCGTTGAACGCGGAAGTGATCGCGACATCGGTGTGAAACGGCTGCTTCACAGCAAGCTCAGGAGGGCGTGACCTGAGTCAGATTTTTGGCTACGGTCGTCGGTTCAGTCCGACCCGCCGAACCCGGCAACAAGATATGCGAACCAGCTTCGGTGAGACCGACCGAAGCCAAATTTCGCACAGTCGCAAACTGCTCCGGTCACATCGACCGGAGCAGTGAACGTCATAGCGACAAGCATGCAGGTGTCGTCAAATTGACGGCGGCCTGGGCACGTTTTCTCGCCAGACACGCGAGGGCCGGAATCCGGCTTATTCGGCCACTCCGGTGGCAGATATTGCAACGTCATTGCTGACCCAGGATGAACCGTCCTGAGCAAGTAACTGCCATTCAGAAATTGACAACGGCGATCCGCGAGCCTCGCAGTCGAATCTGTGAGCATCTGCCGCGATTGCTGTAGAAGGTCCCGCAGTTCGTCGTGGAATCAGTCGGTGAGGCTGTTCATTTCGTGCCCTGCCACGCCCACCACAGCCTCACCAGATGCCCAACATCATCAGCCCGAGTCTTGTCCATGATCCCCGCCCGATGTGCTTCCACCATCTTTGTGGACAATCCGAGCGATGCTGCGGTCAAACGACTACTCGCTGAGTGGGCGGACGCTGACTTCTTTGAACCACACGACATCATTCGGACCGTGATTCTGCAGGCCGATATAGCCAACCTGAGGTCGCTTGTTCTCACGCTTCGGTTCCCAGTACTGTTTCCGTTCTGGAAAATTCGTGGTCTCGGAATCAAACGAGCAAACGCGTTTGCTATCAACATCCACGTCGATGAGATTTCCTTTCAGGGTTATCCACAACAAACCGCCCTCCGCCAATCTGTTTCCATGCGGCATCAACTTTCCCGTCCGCAGCCAGCGGCAATGGACGCCATGGAGGTTCTGCTTTCGCAATGGTAAGGATGCATGGCGGAGAAGACAAATATGATGGCGGCGACAGCGAAGATGCGTTTCATTTCAAACTTATCTTATTGAGAGATGACAAGCATTGCCCTGGATTATACCGAGAAACCAATGTCGGCCTTGCGATGCTTTTTGATCATCAGCTGACTTGTCCCGGTCCGGATGGTTCTTATTCGAGAGGCTTTTGTACGCCGCTTTGATCACTTCCGGCGATGCGTCGGAACGGACCTGCAGGATTTCGTAGTGGGACTTGCTGGACACGGTTCAGCCGGGGATGGAGGTTCAGCCGGGGATTGCAGCTGCCAGCATACCGTTGCTACCCGGTATGGCAAGCTACCGCCGGTCATTGTTCTTCCCGCTCCCTGGTCTTCCCGTCCAGAAATGCCGGCAATGCCTCTGCGTCATCAGTGCCGATCCGCAGCACACCGCCAGTCTTGAAGTGGATCACCACGCAATCCCGGCCCCACAGGTTCCAGACCCAGCCGCCTCGGATGCTCATGTGAATGCCCCAGCCGTCAAGGATCAGCGTTCGACCAACGTCCACCGACTTGATGTCAGCGTACCGGACTGACCGGCGAAACAGCGGGACGGGGCCGAACCGGATCGCCAGAACTTCCCCCTGATCCTGCACGGTCAGGTGATGGATGGCCGTGGCAAGGATGGCGAAGAGCAGGCCCGCGCTGCCCGCGATGTACAGGCCCGGCGTTTCGCCGACCATCCAGCCGAGAGCAGTGCTGGCGAGGGCTGAGCCGTAGGAAATCAGGCAGAGCGGGGCGTGTTGTGTGTGGGAGTATCCGGGCATTGGGGGTCCTGCTGGCATTCTTTTCCGGACACAAAATCCCATTCATTTTAACATGTCGGGTGGCGACTGATCAACATCGACGACCTTACCGCTTCCTGCATTGGCGATGGTCGCAGCATGAATTTCAGATTCCCCGGCGTGGGCCCCAACGGGACTGAATCGCATGCCAGCGAAGGTCAATCCAGGAGTTCCTTGACGGAGTGCCGCGGCAGGGTCAGACTTCTGAGTTGTGCGACAGTCGGACGCGAATGATTGCGGACGCTGGTATGTCTGAATGTAGTTTGAATTTCTGTTGGATAAAGAGGCTGAATCAATGAGCGGACCGATTGTTCGGACCGGAACGACACCCGAATTCTGGAAAAACTGGGATCGGGCTTTCGGGGATACGAAAAAGGCGACGGGCGATAACAAAGCTGCTAAGGGAACTGAAAAACCTGAAGCGGCAACGGCACCAAAGAAGGCCGTGAAGAAAGCCGCGAAAAAGGCAGCAAAGAAAACGAAGTGATCCGTGTCCCGATAACGGTATCAGAATCAGACAGGCAACGGCAGAGGTCTCCGGGCTTCTGTCTGTTGTCGATCCTGGCGATTGCCGGATTGTTTCTGTCCGTGTCGTTGCTGAGTAGTCCGATCCCGGGGGTCAATGAGCCGCATTATCTCTGTAAGGCCCGATCGTTTTCTGACCCGACCTGGTGTGATCGCGATTTTTTTCTTACGTCAGCCAACGCGCATTATTGCTTCTTCTGGCTGGTAGGCCCTCTGACGCAGGTCGTTTCGTTCACAACGGCGGCATTGATCGGACGCGGGATTTCCGCGTTGATACTGGCAATCGGCTGGACGGTCCTGGGGCGTGCGATTGGACTGTCGCAGACAATTCGACTTCTGGCCGCAGGTGCGTTTGCCTTTCTGAGTCAGCTCGGAAGTTTCTCCGGCGAATGGCTGCTCGACGGGTTCGAATCGAAAGTTGCCGCGTGGGGACTTGGCTTGAGCGCCGTCGGATTCTGGATTCGCGGGACGGTGAGAACCTGCCCCGGCTGGATGACGTTTGCTGGAATATGCTGCGGCGCGGGCGCGATGCTGCACCCGGTCGTCGGTGGCTGGATCGCGGTCTGCATCTGCATCGCCGGGCTGATGGATCAGATGACGCAGCGGCGTGCGATTGGATCGCCGGGTTTCATGAAATCGATGACAGGAATCCTTGCGTTTTCATGCGCGACGATTGTGGTTGCGATTCCGGGGCTTGTTCCCGCGTTGCGTCTGGTGCTGGATGATTCGCTCAGCAGGAAAGATCGTGAATTGGCTTCGTTCATTCAGGTCTTCTGGCGACTCAAGCATCATCTGGACCCGACCGAATTGATATCTGCCCAATGGCTTTATGCGGGCGGGTTACTCTCACTGTCGATCGTCCTGTTCTTCATTGTGCAGCACCAACAGCGGTTTTGTCCGCAGACGCCGACGACGGACGCGAGCCGCAATGTGCATTCTGGATCGAGTGTGGAAACAACGCTCCTGATGAAATTCTTTCTGGTCTCGGTCGCGATCGCGTTGGTTGGCGTGGTTATCGGATGGCACGTCGTCGATGCTCAGGACATGAACGGTTGGGAATGGCGTGCCGCACTCCTGAAGTTTTATCCTTTTCGGACGTTTGACGCTTTGTTGCCGATTGTCAGCGGATTGCTGTTCGCACGGGCATTGCAGCGACTTATGGCCGATCGCAGGAAGGAATTGGCAGCGCTCATCGTGGTCGTCTGCTGCGGACTGCCGTTTGTTCCGGCGACATTGAAGCGGGAAGCTGTTCCGCCCGGCTATACGGCTGATCAATTCGCCGACTGGCAGGCGGCATGCACATGGATTCAGAAAGAAACGCCGTCGGGTACATTATTCCTGACGCCGCGCGAATCGTTTGCCTTCAAGTGGATGGCGGAACGAGCGGAATATGTGTGCTACAAGGATTGCCCGCAGGATGCCGCCGGAATTCTGGAATGGAATCGGCGGTTGTGGTGGCTGAACCACTGGACGCTGAAAAGTTCCACGGATGACGTCTATAATCGAACAGATTTGAAAGAGCTAAGGGCCGAAACCGGATGTGATTTTGTCGTGACGCGAATACTTGGTCCGTTCGAAACAGCCCCGGTCTGGCAAGGGAAATTCTGGCAAGTCATCAAGGTGCCCTGATATTTTGCGGCTGAATTCTTGAGAATTCCGGGGGACTCTGAATTCTTGAGAATTCAGCTACGGGAAGTGCTGATCTGCCATTCGCCCAAAAAGGTCTTAGTCATGCCAAACAAAATGCGCACAAGCGGTTGTTATCTTGGTGCCTGTCTGCTGGCTGTGCTGTCGCTTCGAAGCGTGGAAGCGGCTGAACCACGGCCCAATGTTGTGGTGATCCTGTGCGATGATCTTGGTTTCGGTGACCTCCATTGCTACGGACATCCGCATATTCAGACACCCAATCTGGATCGATTGGCGGCTGAAGGGATTCGATTCACCAGTTTCTATTCCGCGGCACCTGTGTGTTCTCCTTCACGAGTTGGCCTGCTGACTGGTCGCTCACCAAACCGTGCCGGAATCTATGACTGGATTCCGGAAGCAAAAGGTTTCAACGACGCGAAGCCGGACGCGCGGGATCTTGTCCACATGCGGCGGCATGAAGTCACGCTGCCGCAACTGCTGCAAGCCGCAGGTTACGCGACTTGCATGGCTGGAAAATGGCATTGCAACAGTCTGTTCAACAATGCGGCTCAGCCACAGCCTGGTGATGCCGGTTTTGATCACTGGATGGCAACGCAGAATAACGCGGCTCCTTCACATCAGAATCCTCTTAACTTTGTGCGCAACGGTCAGCCGGTCGGTGAAACAGACGACTTCAGTTGCCAGATTGTCGTGAATGAAGCTGTCACATGGCTGAGTCAACAGACGTCCACTCATCCCGACCAGCCATTCTTTATGTATCTGGCGTTCCATGAACCGCATGAGCCGGTCGCTTCGCCACCGGAACTTGTTGAACAATACAAAGCGGTGGCGGTGGAAGACGGACAGGCTCAGTACTTTGCCAATGTTCAGAATCTCGATCTGGCCGTGGGACGACTGCTGGAACAACTGGAGCAATTAAAAGTTCGCGACAATACGCTGATTGTGTTCTCGTCCGATAACGGTCCGGAGACGCTGCGGCGCTACAAAGGAGGCGATCGATCCTGGGGTCGCACTGGCATCCTGCGGGGCGTGAAATTACACACTCACGATGGCGGTTTTCATGTCGCGGGAATCATGAACTGGCCCGCTGGAATTCAGAATCCACTCATTGAGCCCGGCGCTGCATCGTCCCTCGATCTACTGCCTACCGTCTGTGAACTCGCCAACGCGAAACTGCCAATCGATCGGCCGCTCGATGGCATCAGTCTCGTGCCTTTGCTGAAATCCGGTGACATACCCAAACGCACGAAACCGTTGGTTTGGGTCTATTACAACGCCATTAACGACGCTCGAGTCGCCATGCGACATGGTCCGTGGAAAGTGCTGGCCAGGCTGAATTCCGGTCGATTCCCACGTTACGAAAACCTGACTCCGTTACGCCTGGCAGAAGCCCGTGACGCAGACTTGACTGATTTTGAGATCTACAATCTGGCCGATGATCCCGGCGAAACACTGAATCTCGCTGGTCGTGGACTTGAGCATGACGCGGACCTCAAAGCGACATTGACGGCTGAGTACCAGTCGTTGGCCAATGATTCGTTTTCATGGAATCGTGCAGCGCAGTAGCCTAAAGTAGGGTGTGTGGAGCGGAGCGAAACACACCAAGTGCACATTCTGTTGATAATGGCGCGTTGCGCTACGCTGCACGCACCCTACACGTGGCACACTTCGCGCGACCAGAAATGAGTCGCGTGAGCGGCGTGAGCCCTCCGGTACCTCGTTTTTGTACCGGCAAGCTGACGCATGCCGCTCACCAAAAGTTTCCAAAAACGAAACACCCTTCGAAAATTCGCCGGGGCTTGCTATTCTGCCCACGTTGGCGAACTTTTCCACCACGCTCCTGAGGCTGCACGATGCCGCTTTTTGAAATTGAAACCGAAGCCCATATTATGATTGGCTGGGCGAGCAGCCTTGAACAGGCTGAACATATGGCTCAGAAGTACTACCCGGAAGAACGTGTCCTGCGGATCACCAAACGCCCGCGAGATATCTGGGTGATCTCCAAACGATTGCTGGGACTGGAAGGCAAAGTCCGCCCGTGCGACGTCGCCCGCGACTGCCTTGCGCGTGCGTCAGGCGACAAACTGCACGCCATCCGTCTGTACATGCTGGATACCGGTGTCGATCTGACGGACGCTCAGAAAATTATCGAAGCCAACATGTCCATCGGCTGGTAACGTTTGTTCGAAAATCTCAAATCTCAAATTTCAAATCTCCGAGTTGCCAACTGACGACTGCCAACTGCCAACTGCCGACTGCCGACTGACATGAATTTGCTCAATATTGTCCGCGATCGATTTGGTGCGGCGTTGTCCGAAATGGTCACCGATGTCGTTCCGATCCTGGAAATGATCCGACCGGCTCAGGATCCAAAGTTCGGTGACTTCCAGGCAAACTTTGCGATGCCGCTGTCAAAGCAGCTCGGAAAACCACCGCGTGAGATTGCGCAAATGGCAGTCGATCGTTTGCAGATTTCAGATCTCTGTGAACCTGCTGAAATCGCCGGGCCCGGATTCATCAATCTTCGTCTGCGCGATGAATTCATCGCCCGACGCATTTCCGAAATTGCCGGTGACGATCGACTGGGGGTTCTGACAGTATCTGAGCCGCGCAACGTCGTCGTGGATTTTTCGGGCCCCAACGTGGCAAAACCCATGCACGTCGGGCACCTCCGCAGTACCGTGATCGGCGATGCGATCTGCAAGACGCTGCGATTTGCAGGACACCATGTCACCGGGGACAATCACATCGGCGACTGGGGCACGCAGTTCGGGATGATCATCTACGGCTACCGCCATCTTCGCGACGACAACGCGTTTGCAGAAAACTCCGTCGCTGAACTTGCACGACTTTACAAACTGGTCAATACACTTTCCGACTACCAGAATACGGTCATGAAACGTCCGGGGTTGGAACAGACCGCCGCGACGTTGAAGTTGCAGTTGACAACTCAGGAATCGGCCGCTGGCGGCGACGAGAAAGCGAAGAAGCAACTGGGCTCGGTCCGCAAGCAACTGGCTGCAGCGGACGAAGCGGTCAAGACGGCCCGCGAGACAATTTCGTCCATTGAATCAAATCCTGTCCTGCTGGAATTGTCGCAGTCGCATCCGGGGATTGCGCGTCTGGCACGCGATGAAACCGTGAAACTGCACGCTGGCGATGCAGAGAACAATCGACTGTGGAACGAGTTTCTGCCTGAGTGTCTTGCTGCGCTGAACAGGATTTATCAGCGACTAGGGATCGAGTTTGATCTGGCGCTGGGTGAAAGCTATTACAATCCGATGCTGGCCGATGTGGTGGCGAGCCTGAAAGCAAAATCTCTGGCCCGTGAAAGCGAAGGCGCCACCTGCGTCTTTATCGAAGGCAACGCCGCTCCGTTTATCGTGCAGAAAACTGACGGCGCGTACACGTATGCGACGACGGACCTGGCCACGATCCGATATCGCCGCGACACGCTCAAAGCCGACGAAATGTTGTATGTGGTCGACAAGCGTCAGTCTGAACATTTTCAGCAGTTGTTCGCCACGGCGACTTTGTGGGGTATCACCGACGCCCGATTTCAGCATGTCGCTTTCGGTACGGTGATGGGGAAAGACGGCAAACCGTACAAGACTCGATCGGGCGACACGGTCGGCCTTGAAAGTCTGATCGACGAAGCGATCACAAGAGCGCGCCGGATCGTCGATGAGAATGACGACCGACGCGAAACGCCAATGCTGTCGTCCGACGAACGTGCTATGGTCGCTGAGATCGTCGGTATCGGGGGCATCAAGTATGCCGACCTGCATCATAATCGTGACAGCGACTACATCTTTGACTGGGACAAAATGCTGGCGACGACCGGCGATACGGCGACCTACGTTCAATATGCATACGCTCGAATCTGTGGCATTTTTCGCAAGCTGGAAATCGATCGCAGCGCATTGCCTTCAACTGGCTTGACGATCTTGCTGACTACTCCTGAGGAACGACGCCTTGCATTGCAGTTGCTGATGTTTGGAACGTCGATTGATGGGATGCTGCAGGACTACCGTCCGCACGTACTGACCGGCTGGCTGTTTGAAACGGCCGACGCATTCAGTAGGTTCTTTGATCGGTGTTCTGTGCAAAATGCCGAATCGGATGAACTGCGTCACAGCCGCCTGATTCTATGCGATCTCATGGCGCGTG
>JAYSPO010000400.1:0-4386 GCA_043722015.1 Candidatus Kuenenia sp.
CGAAACGAGGGGGAGGCTATCTCGTTCCGTTGGTAGCCTTTCCATTGCGTTCCCGCCGGGGCGAGCCCGACGGAAAACCAGCCACGTACAAGCTTTTGCTCCGCTGCACACACCCTATCTTTATGATGACAAACTGGCCAGCCGTGCGATTGAGCTAATCTGCTCCGCAATTCAAACTCCGCACGACTAACAACACCGGAGATGTTGCCTGAGTCGAATCTCCTTCGATGCGAGATATTTCAAAGCGATCTGTGGGCAATTCGGCGATCCACTGTTCCACGATCGCCGTTTCTTCAAGTCCTCCGGCGTGACCACGGTAGGCGATAATGGTGACAGCTCCCCCAGGCAAGAGGATGTCGCTGGCGACCTGAATCGCGGCGAGAGTCGAGTTTCCTGCCGTTGTGATCTGCTTGTCGCTCCCGGGCAGATATCCGAGATTGAACATCACGGCTTTGACGCAAAGTCCTGATGCCTGCAACTTTTTGAGCTCCCTGGCATGATCGCCGAGCCGCAGGTCTGCGGTGAGTCCGGCTTTGGTCAGGCGGTTTGACGTGCTGTCAATCGCTGATTGCTGGATATCAATCGCGATGGTGCGGCCAGCGGCTCCGACGAGAGTCGCCAACATTTGTGTGTCGTTGCCATTGCCTGCCGTGGCATCGATTACGGTGTCGCCGGGCTGCACGATTCTGCGGATGACGTTGTGGGCAAGCTGCGTCAGTGATTTGGGACGACTGAAGTTCGTGGCTGCTGGCTCCGTGTCCAACTTCGCGGGCAGCACGTCCAATACGTCGTGCGGATCGACGCTGATCGATTTACCACATATCAGATCGGTCAACGCCTGGGCCGCAGCTGGTGCCAGCAATGCACCACGGGAACCAAGTCCGTTCAGCACAAACACCCGATCGCTGTCGGGATGCTGACCGATGATTGGTCTCCGTCGCTTCATCCCTGCGCGAACCGCAGCAACGTGATCCATGATGATTGGGATTTCCGATGTGATTTGTTTCAGGCCCGATAAGAGCTCTTCCCGCCCGGCGGTCGTGGGTTCGTTGTTCAGGTTGACTCTGTCGTAGGTCGCTCCGAGAAGGAAAAACGCTTCGTCGGCCTCGGACCCATCCGGCACCAGCCAGATGCCTTGATGCACGACTCGGTCCTCCGGATAGTCCGACAATCGAACTCGCAAAATTTCACCCTTTGCCGGACCATCGGGAATTGCGGGAAACCAGCTGTTCCGGATGGGTTGATAACCCTGGCAGAACACGACACATGCACTGCGAATATCCAGCCGGGCGACGAGGACTCCGCTGTCATTGATCACGATGTCCGTGTCCAGATTCAACTCCGCTTGTTGGTAACGTCCGTGCGACGAGAAATACTGCCGCGTCTGCTCCAGGAATCGTGGCACATTCAGCCGCGCCGCATCACGCATTTCGATGCCCGTGACTCTGCCTGCGTCGTCTTTGAGAATTGCAAAACAAACGTCGGACCTGCAAAGCTTCTGCTCGAAAGTTCTCTGTTCTTCGTCGTTCACGAATTGCCGGATCGCAGGTTTCTCGTCAAGGAACTGGCAATTCAATTCGCCTTCGATACGGCGATAAAATGCAGCAGCATGTCGGTAGCTTTCTTCGTAGCCATGCGTGGGTGCCATGCGCCGACCGGTGACGGGAGTGATCAAACCAGCGGCGATGCGCGACGCGGTGATCTCCTCGCCACGATCCACGATCAACACCCGGCGACCTGCCAGATGGAGTGCCCATGCCATGCACGAACCGGCTAAGCCCTGGCCAACGATCAGGACATCAGGATCTGACAAGTGTGGCTTTCATGTGTTGATGGATCACTCCGGTGTTTTCGCTGTGACTCTTCAGGACGAGGATCCGGATGACGGGCCGAGGCCGTGAAGCTCGGTCCAGAGCTGCGATTCCTGTACCTTGGACATTCATGTCCGAGATATTCTTCACGCGGTGCGAATTGACAATGGCGAGCGGCTGGGCGTGAGCCCTCCGTGGCCCCTGCATGAACACACGGAGGGCTGACGCCCAGCCGCTCGCCGCCGCCTCATTTCTGGCCGCTTAAAGAATATTCGCCAAGCACCGTCCCACTATCGGACGCCTGCAACGTCACCATAACGTTCCCTTCGACCGTATTTCATGGTCATGCGACGGACATGAATGTCCATCTTACATCCGATCGTTCCCCGCCGCGAGGAGTATAACACAGTCGCCACAGCGTTTGGCACTGTGCCGGGCAGAGGCCGCCGGAATACGCACATGAACACCTGGCTGACCTGCCAGGCTATCGCCACCCGCCGTTCTGGACGGCACTTCTCTGCTGTCAGAGAAAGTCTGCTTCGGATCGTTGTCTTTTCTGCCCGCCGCTGTTTATCCTGTGGTGCATGTTCTGCTGTCTGATCACCTCATTCCCGACCTTTTTCTGAAAGGTTCCCGCCATGGCCGTTACGCCAGCTCAAAATCGTCGTTCGTTTCTTCAGACCACTGCTGCCGGGTCTGCCGCAGCTTTGTCTGCGTCGCTGTTTGTTTCAGAAGCTGGGGCTAAACCTTCCCGCAGTCTACTGGAAAAGCTCAACATCGCCTGCATCGGAACGGCAAATCGAGCGGCTGAAGATGTGAACGGTGTGATGAGCGAGAACATCGTCGCCATCGTGGATGTCGATTCCAGTTACCTCGACAAAGCGAAGGCGATGCTCATTGAAAAAAATCACCTGGAACCACGCTGCTACGCCGACTATCGCGAAATGATTGAGGCTGAAGGCGACAAAATCGACGCGGTTGTCATCGGTACCGCCGATCATCATCACGCTCCCG
Organism: Candidatus Kuenenia sp.; assembly: GCA_043722015.1. GTDB lineage: Bacteria > Planctomycetota > Planctomycetia > Planctomycetales > Planctomycetaceae > SXXK01. The sequence continues at coordinate 2,826 of JAYSPO010000400.1, forward strand.
CCTCGATCCGGGCGATTCGAGCGGGCAAGCATGTGTATTGCGAAAAGCCGCTGACGCATACCGTGTTTGAAGCCAGACTCATTGCGAAAGCCGCCGCTGAAAAAGGCGTGGCGACTCAATTGGGCACTCAGATCCACGCTGAAAATAATTATCGTCGAGTTGTCGAAATCATCAAAGCCGGAGTGATCGGCGATGTGACTGAAGCGCATGTGTGGGTCGGGAAGGGGTGGGGCGGCGGTGACCGGCCTGCGAAAGGCGATCCTGTTCCGGCAAATCTGAACTGGAATCTGTGGCTCGGGCCAGCGCCTGAACGACCTTATGCGAACGGCATGTATCATCCGGCAAACTGGCGTCGCTGGTGGGATTTCGGTCAGGGTACGCTGGGCGACATGGCCTGTCATTATATGGACCTGCCGTTCTGGGCTCTTGATCTGCGACATCCGACACGGTGTGAAGCGGAAGGCCCACCGGTACATCCTGAGACGTGTCCGCTTGGCCTGATTGTCAAGTACGACTTCCCTGCCCGAGGAACGATGCCTGCCTGTAAACTCACATGGTACGACGGCGACCTGATTCCAAAGAAGGTCAACGGCCAGGCTGTGCCTGCCAACGGTGTGATGTTTGTGGGGACCGATGGCATGATGTTCGCCGATTACAGCAAGTACAAGCTGTTTCCTGGCGATAAGTTCAACGACTTCAAACCGCCAGCGGAAACGATTCCGAACTCAATCGGCCATCATGCGGAATGGATCAAAGCCTGCAAAGACGGTTCACCGACCACCTGCAACTTTGACTACTCCGGTGCGCTGACCGAAACGGTCCTCCTGGGCAACGTGGCGTACCGGCTTGGTAAAGCTCTTGACTGGGATGCTGAGAAGCTCGTCGTTACGAACGTGCCTGAAGCTGCGAAGCTGATCAACAAGGATTATCGCGCGGGCTGGGAAGTGGTTTAGAACCCATGCGGTCGTGATTGAGAGAATTGGCGAGCGGCATGCGTCAGCTTGCCGGTACAAAAACGAGGTACCGGAGGGCTCATGCCGCTCCGCTCGCCGGATTCGTTTCTGGCCGCGCGAAGCAGAGTCTGTCTGCATTCGCCACTCACTACCCATGGTGACAGGCATCGGCACGAAATACTGCCGAACAGGAAAAGAAGCGCCCGGTCAGTCGGGGGGACTGGCAGAGTGAAACGGTTGTTTGTCCTGATAGAGCTTTAACCTCGCGCCGAGATCTTCCTTTTCTTTCTCATTCGATGACAGTTCGATGGCCTTCGTTTGCCACTTCACGGCGGCGTCGAAGTCGCTCGATTCTGCGCAAGCGGCGGCGAGAGTATCGATGAAGGAGGCGTTCTTCCATTCGGTGAGCTCACAGGCCTTCGTCGCGAATTCCACGGCGATTTCGCCATCGCGGAGTTTTGTGTTTTGATTCGTCGCGAGCGCCCATGCAATATTGTTGCACGCATCGGATGCCTTTGGATCGAGTTCGACAATTCGTCGGAACTGTGCAACTGTATCCTGACGCTGTCCTCGGCGAAGAAGCGTCATGCCCAGTTCCTGAAGTATCC
>JAYSPO010000401.1:0-1318 GCA_043722015.1 Candidatus Kuenenia sp.
AACTGGCTGGAATTCTTCCTTGAATGCGAATCACATTATTTTGTAAGCAACTCGTCGGAATCGCGCAGAAAATCAAGCTCTGACGGGCAGACTCCCGCGACTCCTGCACTGCCGCCAGACCGATATTGAGAACAAAACGCCGATTCCAGACACCGAAATTCCAAGACCTTTGAAAAAGCTTTCTGGCTCATAACGCAATTCGACCAAATGCGTCCCGGCGTCGATCGATACTCCGCGAAAACAATGGAATGCTTGCCGGATTTCAGCATCCTTTTCGTTGACCCGACATTTCCAGCCGGGATACCAGGTGTCCGCAATCACCAGTGTACCGCTTGTGTCGGGTGCGAGCTGTACGACGATTCGCTGAGATTCGTCCATGACAACTTCAACATTGATTTCATTTGCCACCGTGAACATGTGATCCACGTTTGTCGCTGTCAGCGATTTCATGGACTTGTCCAAATAATCCTGAAGTGAATCCGGGCAAAACCAGATTCGCGGAAGTGCATCATTTGGGCTCGTCTGCAGCGGTGAATTCTTCTTCCAGACAGACCGGCATGCCGCCATTCTGAGGGTCGCATCGGGATTTGTTTCCAATGCAGCAAAAACTTCCTCGCAGCCATGAGGCAGCACTCCGCCCTCGTTTGTACCGATCATGCGCGTCCTGGTTCTCACAGCCGCAGCAACACATCGGCTGTATCGCACTTCGCGGCTTTCAAGTGCAGTATCCCCATCGATAAACCGTTGAGTGCCGATTGATGTGGCACTCTCGTCTGTCAACCGAATGCTGGAAACATCTTCGAACTGAACGCAACGCAGATTAAAATATCCAAGATCTGTCACAGCGAGCAATGCGACAATCAGCGGCCTGAATCTCGACGAAAATCGTGGCAAAATCCAGCAGGTGATGATCGCAACCAGAGTGGCAAACGCTGATGCTGCAAACTCCCATCGCAGATTCGCATAGGCAAACTCGATCCAGCGTGCCGCGTCAATTTTGACAACGGTCAGATCTGCCAAAACCCCGACGGCGAGAGCCAGGAATACGAACACCGCTGCCAGAAGGATTTCAGACCGCCGACTGAGACGTGGATTCGGCTGCGTCAATGAATCGAACCCTCGGCCAGCAAGGAGTGCCATCAGGATCGAAACCATCGAGAGGCAGCGGCCTGGACATCGAAACAGCGTAAGTCCCGGCACGCTTGCACATAGCCAGGAAAACAACGGCGTCGAATCTCCGAACGCCACAACAAGCCCCAAAACAATCAGTCCTGCGATCCCCCATGGCCAACGGCTGGAAAATCCACTGAACAATGCG
>JAYSPO010000402.1:0-1412 GCA_043722015.1 Candidatus Kuenenia sp.
CATGGGCCAAACTTCTGAACTGATTCACCATCCGTGCAAGACGGACTGTCGTTTTATTCTTCAATGTCGGCATTTTCGTTTAACGGCGAGCCGCAGGCGTAGGCGAAACCCAGCACTGACGCCTGCGGCTCGCCGTTAAACGATTAAAACGACAGTCCCCGAGGCGGATGGGGTCATTTCCAAATCCTCGCCGCTGGCTCGCGCCAAACGAAAGTGACCGACTTTCCTGAATGGACACACAAAAAATGTGGGTAACGACAAGGCTTTACGCCGAGGCGACCGCAGGTTTGCAAACTACACAGCCAACCACCAACGCGAACCATAACCGCCGCCCGGACCGCGCGCAGTACCAGTAACTCCCTCTACTGGCTATCTGATGCGAGATTCGTGCGATTCTTGATGAGTCGCTTCCAGTCAATCCTGCCATTCCCAGAATAGGCATTATAGAGCTCGGTACGATCGATAATGAATACGGCCCGCTGCTCCCAGCCAGCGTCGTTTGTCTGATCGCTGTCGCCGTCCAGATCCAGTCCCATCCGACCACCGACCTGAATCAACCCGGTCGCGGGATCTTCATGGGCTTCGAAATAGGCAGCTGTCCCGTAGATGATGAACGTGTTACTGACCGTGGTCGTGTTGTTCATGATCTTCGAAAGAAGTTGATGATGTTCGGTCGTTGTGGCTGCTGGCGCTCCAGTGTTTGAGGTGTGATAAAGGCGGTTACCAACCTCCAGCCAATGTCTGTTTGTGGCTGGATTTGGAACGATCATTTCATTGTTATACGAGCCATTCCCTTCACCAGCGACGTTTGAGCGGGAACCAGTCGCAACTGCTGGCTTATCGACAGAAAATCGTCGCAGCAATGTGTCTTCCAGGCCGTTGTCGTCACCCACCGCTCTGGGAGTCCGGTGGCTGAGTGAACGAAACGGGCGACTATTTGGAGTCCCGGGAATCCAGTTATTCCACGGGACTTCATCGCCACTGGCTGGCATTGCAGGCGTTGGATCAAAATAGCCCGACAAGACGTTGCCATCGCGTTCGTTAATAAACTCCAACCATCGATCTCGTATGCCGCCTGCAGTCACCGTATCAATGCCATCCGCTCCCACCGTTGTGTCCGCCTGGGCAAACGGACCATCTTCATCTCCGTTGCCATTGTAATCGACGGCAGGCCGAGCCAGGACATTCAACAGTTCCGGGTCATCCAGCAGACCCGCGTAAACTTCTCGATTTCGAACGGTGTTGACATTGAGTTTCCCCGGCAGCCGCTTCCTTGAAATGTAATCGCCCAACATCCGATTTACGCGTGAAGGCACTTCCACAAACTGCAAAAGTCGATACCAACGATTATCCACGGCATTCCCCGCATCAGCAAGGGCAGGTGTCAGATCCGGCCACAGAAACATGGCCGC
>JAYSPO010000403.1:0-1584 GCA_043722015.1 Candidatus Kuenenia sp.
GGCGGTCATATCGCCCGCCAGGTGAATCAGCTTCTCGCCGCTCAGTTTCATCTGCTCTCGCTGGTGATGTGACTGCAGCTGCCTCACATAGAACCGAACGTGCGACGAATGCGGGACGGTTTCGAGAACTTCGGCGATACCTTCCACGCCTCCAGCCAGTTCGAATTCGCCACGTCTCAGCAATTCATCGGCAAGCGTGACACCATCGACAGGAACGCCGCGTTCTGTCATCCCGCAGACCGCTCGAAACATGACCCGGTAAGGTGGCCAGAGGAATTCGCTGCCGTCCAGTTCCGACGCTGCAAGCTCTGCAGCTTCACTCGACCCGAAAAGCACAATCGAGCCAATGACTGACGCCTCAACAGATCTTCGGTCGATCGTTTCAGATCTTTGATTCATGCCGCCTCTTTCCGTTGTGTGAAGTTCTCCGCAAATTGTGATTTCAGTTGTTGGTGATCGTACGGGGTCGCCTCGTCAAGTTTCTTCAGACCGATCTTGCTCAACGCCTGCCACGCTCGTTCGCCAATCTGACTACGAATCTTTCCCGGCCCGTCGTCATATCGCCCGTGCGTCTCAAGTGCGTCCAGAATGTTCTGCCACGCCGTTTCGGTGTCCGTGTTGCTTGAGGCTTTGCCTTTGGCCTGAGTGCCACCGTTTCGTATCCAATTTCTGACGGTGGCATGCCAATCCTTCATGGCAGTCCTTCCGACTTTCCAGCCGTTGCTTTCGTAATAGTCGATGAACTTTGCCCCGTCGAAGTTCGCCTGAGATTGATCCGCCGCGTAGGCTTTGACTTCCGCGACTGTCGGCTTGATAAAAGTCGTTTTCGAGTGCGACGGAAGCGAAGCGCCCCTCTCTCTCCGGGAACGGGAAGGGGAACGGGAAGAATGCGGTCCACTTACCGGTCCACTTACCGGTCCAGATCTGGACCGGCATTCAGTTTGCTGGTCCACTTGCTGGTCCATATCCGGACCAGCAAGTTCATCGTGAATATCGTCACCGATGAACTGCCGAGCGCTTTCAGGCATCAACGTCCAATACTTCGCAGACAAACCCTTGCGGCCTTCGATGTGGGCAAGCCATCCGGCATCCACAGCAGCTTTTCTGGCCTTCAGAAAAGTCTGTTTGGACCCAAATCCGGTCGCATCCATCAAATGCGGATTCCAAAACCCTACTGGCCCCGTGTATCCCTTCACGTCCTCGGACGTTGCAATCGTGGTGATTAACCACGCAGCATCTCTGCCGATGTGGTGAGCAGCTCCCGTCTTACACAGAAGTCGAATCACATGCAGTGCCCAGATGCCTTTCTTGTCTCGGCTGTAATACTTTCGATCTTTGGGGTAGTCATCGACTGTCATCGAACGGGAGCCCTCCGCGCGGCCCATGTTCGCAGGGCGTCACGTTGCCGCCGTTTCTCCCGCATTTGCTGAATCTCTTCAGGCCCGATCAGAATCGTGGGTAAACGTCTGCGACGTTCGTTTGAACGCGTCGCTGGATCGCCTGCAATTTTCCCTGGCCTCTTTTCATCATCGATACGTCCGTGTATCATCTTTGCTCTCTCCGGATGGGTCTGGAGTCATGTTT